>CACKFP010000013.1 GCA_902599485.1 uncultured Pelagibacteraceae bacterium
TTCCTTGTGAAAGAAAATTTGAGGTGAATGCTTCAGGGGTTATTATCGGATTTAGCTCTAGCGGATGTATTTAGTCTTGTGGGGACTAGCCCCACAAGCAAGGCACTTATTTAATTTCCAAGTTCATTGACAAAATCTTCTGAAGGTGCGCCTAATTCTAATTTCATCTCATTAACTTCTTTTCCAACAAATTGACCAAATTTTTCATTTTCTTTTTCGGCCACTTCATCGGATTTCTTTTTAATTGTTTGGCATCCAGTTAAAAAAATAATTGTTAATGTGATAAACAAAGCAATAAATTTTTTTAATAAAGTATTATTTTTAAAATTAATATTCATTAATGCATACCTAAAGTTGAATTATGTTAACAATTTGTTCAAAACTTTCATTAAATTGTTTGAATTTAATACAAATTTGAAAAGATAGGAAATTTTAAAGATAATTGAGTTATTGATTTATTATATTAAAGAAATGCTATGGCAACAGACTTAAGAATATCAAATATATCAAAAATATATCCAGGATGTATAGCTAATGACAATGTATCTCTTCAATTTAAAAGTGGAAAAATATATGCACTTTTAGGAGAGAACGGAGCAGGCAAATCTACATTGGTTAAAATTTTGTCTGGTGTAATAAGCCCAGATAATGGTGAGGTTTATTTAAATGAAAAAAATTTAAAATTAAGTTCTCCTCTCGATGCCAAAAAAAACAAAATTGGAATGGTTTTCCAACATTTTAATTTATTTGAAACTTTATCAGTTTTTGAAAACTTAAGTATAGATGCGACTGAAGATAATAAAAGTTTAAGAGTAAAAATTAATGAAATATTAAAAAAATACAACTTTAGTATTGACCTTGATGTTCCTGTATTAAATTTATCAGCAGGGCAAAAGCAAAAAGTTGAAATTATAAGATGTCTTTTAAGAAGCCCTAAAGTTTTAATCATGGACGAGCCTACATCTGTTTTGACTGAGCAGGAAACAGAGGAATTATTTATATCTTTAAAAAAATTCTGTGATGAAGGAATATTAATTATTTACATAACTCACAAGTTAAAAGAAGTTTTGTCTTTGTGCGATGAGGTTGCTGTAATGCGAAAGGGTAAGGTTGTATCTGTTAGCCAAACACAAAATGAAAGAGTTGAAACTCTCGCAAATAAGATGGTTGGTCAAAAACTAGCGAAAATTAAGAAAAAAATTAATATTTCCACAAATAAAGATGAGATATTTAAAGTAAAACATTTAAATTTTTATAGCGATGATCCTTTTGAAACAAATTTAGTTAATCTAAATTTTTCTGTAAAGAAAGGAGAATGTTTAGGTATAGCAGGTATTTCTGGCAATGGTCAAAACGAACTCTTTCAAATTTTGAGTGGGGAAATAATTACACCTGATACATCAATCATTTTTCGAAATAAGGAAATTGCTAAATTAAATCCAAAGCAACGACGAGAGTATTTAATGGCTTTTTCTCCTGAAGATAGAATATCTCAAGCAGCTGTACCAGAATTAAAAATATATGAAAATGTAGCTTTAAATAATTTCAAGTCATCAAATTTTTTTGAAAAAGGTTTGGTAAATGAAAAAAAAATTAAAGAGCATTCAAAGAAAATATTATCTGACTTCTCAGTAAATACAGACAATGTTGAATTAAAAAGCCAATTTCTTTCGGGTGGAAATTTACAAAAACTTATTTTAGGGAGAGAGTTAATTACAGCTCCAGAATTACTAATTTGCTACAATCCAACATGGGGGCTCGATGTGGGTGCAATCAATTATATTCATGAAACACTTATAAAAATTAATGATCAAGAAAAATCAACAATTTTGATTTCTACAGATACGGAGGAGTTATTAAAACTCAGTGATAGAATTGCAGTTATTTACAAAGGCAAGCTTTCAAAAATAATGCCTTCAGAGGAAGTGACTCCAGAAAAATTAGGAGTTCTAATGGGAGGAGGTTCCATTGATTAAAATTGAAAAAAGAAATGATGTACCAATGGTATTATATTTTTTTACTCCTTTTATTGCAATCATACTTACAATTTTAGGTGGTGGTATAATTTTTTATATTTTAGGTTTTAATCCAATAGAAGCACTTAAGTTTTACTTTATAACTCCAATTTCAAATTTATATGGACTCAGTGAATTGCTACTCAAAGCAACCCCCCTTTGCTTAATTGCTATTGGTTTATCATTTTGTTTTAAGAGTAATAATTGGAATATTGGTGCAGAAGGACAATTAACTTTTGGTGCGATTGTAGGGGGTGGAGTTGCTCTTTTATTTTATAATCAAGAAGGTTTTTATATACTGCCTTTAGTTATACTTGCTGGAGCAGTCGGGGGAATGATCTTTGCACTTATCCCAGCAATCCTTAAAACATATTTTAATACAAACGAGATTTTAGTTAGTCTTATGTTGGTTTACGTTTCAAAGCTACTCTTAGATTACTTAGTAGTTGGGCCATGGAGTAATCCTGAAGGTTTTAATTTTCCTGAAACAAGACAATTTAGTGACTCATCTAGAATGCCATTATTATTTGATGGTTTGAGAATTCATGCCGGTATTTTTTTAGCTCTTGCAGCAGTTATGCTGAGTTGGTTTATTCTTTATAAAACTTATTTAGGCTTTCAGATTAAAGTATCTGGTCTAAGTTTAAAAACTGCTAAGTATGCTGGGTTTAAAGGAAAAACTATGATTTTGGTTGTTTTTATGATTAGTGGTGCTTGTGCGGGATTAGCTGGAGTTGGTGAAATTACTGGACCTATTGGACAGCTGCATAGAATGATATCCCCCGATTACGGTTTTACAGCAATTATTGTTGCTTTTTTAGGTCGTCTTAATCCTTTTGGCATAATTTTTGCATCTTTGGTTGTTGCGTTGACATACCTCGGTGCTGAAACGGCTCAAATTTTTTTACAAATACCAAAATATACCGGCCAAGTCTTTCAGGGTATGATCTTATTTTTTTTACTCGCATCTGATTATTTGCTTTTTTTCAAAGTTAAAATTTTAAGTTTAAAAAAAAATGAGCTTAGACATTAGTTTTATAGGAATTCTGATAGGATCAATAATGGCTTCATCAGTGCCATTAATACTTGCTGCTTCAGGTGAATTGATTACTGAAAGATCGGGCGTTTTAAATTTAGGTGTTGAGGGAATGATGATAATCGGAGCAATATCTGGTTTTGCTTTAATGGTAATAACAGACAACCTATTAATAGCAATCGTAGGCTCTATGTTATCAGGAGTTATAATTTCATTAATCTTTGGATTTTTAACACAATCTCTTCTTACAAACCATGTTGCAACAGGTTTGGCATTAACTATTTTTGGCATTGGTTTGTCCGCGATGTTAGGAAAAAATTTTGTTGGTATCCCTGGAAAAGAATTTCCAATTTTATTTTCAAGTTTAAGAGAAAGTATTCCTTTTTTTGGTCCAATATTATTTGGACACTCTATAGTTTTATATTTTGCTTTTGCTTTACCATTTTTAACTAATTATTTTTTGAAAAAAACTAAATTAGGTTTAGTTGTTAGAGCTGTTGGTGATTCGCCTGTTTCGGCATCTAATCAAGGTATAAATGTTATTCTAGTTAGATACTGTTGTATTCTTTATGGAGGAGCTATGTGTGGCTTAGCAGGTGCATATCTATCTTTAATATACACCCCACAGTGGATTGAAAATATGACAGCTGGAAGAGGATGGATAGCTTTGGCTTTGGTTGTATTTGCAACCTGGAGTCCTATAAAAGTTTTAATTGGTGCTTTAATTTTTGGTGGGATTACAATTCTACAATTACATATGCAAGCAATTGGGTTTAGAATACCAGTTCAATTTTTAAGTGCATTACCTTATCTGATGACAATAATAGTTTTAGTTGTAATCTCTCGTGACAGTAGAAAAATAAAACTGAATACCCCAACCTCCTTAGGAAGAATATTCTATAAGGAAAAGTAATGTTAGCTATTCGAAAATAATTATTTTTTTTTTTTGAATTTTGATTAACTTAAAGCTTCACAAAAAAAATTTAGAGGGGAAATTCAAAATGTATAAAAACTTTTTTAAATATTTAATTTCTGCAATTTTTCTACTTGGGTTTAGTGTAAACTCAAATGCGGATTTTAAAGTTGGTTTTGTCTATGTTGGACCGACTGGTGACCATGGATGGACATTTCAACATCACGAAGGTAGAAACGCTGTAGAGGCAGCTGGAATAAAAACAACATTTGTTGAAAGTGTTCCAGAAGGTGCTGATGCAGAAAGAGTAATAAGACAATTGGCTCAATCTGGCCACGACTTAATTTTTACAACTAGTTTTGGATATATGGATCCAACTAACAAAGTTGCAAAAGATTTTCCAAACGTAAAATTTGAACACGCAACAGGTTATAAAAGAGAGCACTCAAATGTTTCTACTTATTCTGCAAGATTTTACGAAGGAAGAACTCTTTTAGGCCATATTGCAGGAAAAATGACCAAAACTAACACGATTGGCTATATCGCATCTTTTCCAATTCCTGAAGTAATAAGAGGAATTAACGCAATGACTCTTGCTGCACAAAAAGTTAATCCAAATATTAAAACTAAAATTGTATGGGTATTTACTTGGTACGATCCTGGTAAAGAAGCTGAAGCAGCGCAAGCTTTAATCGATCAAGGTGCAGATGTAATTATGCAACATACAGATAGTACAGCACCAGTTCAAACAGCAGAGAAAGCAGGTGTATGGTCATTTGGTCAAGCAAGTGACATGCAGAGATTTGCTCCTAAATCAATTTTGACTTCAATTATTGATGATTGGGCACCATATTATGTTGAAAGAGCAATTGCTGCAAGAGATGGCACATGGAATCAACAAGATACATGGCATGGATTAAAGGAAGGTATGGTTGCTATGGGACCATATAATTCTGCAATGGGTGCTGACTTAGTTAAAGAAGTAGAACAACTTCAAAAAGATCTAGCATCAGGAAAAGTTCATTCGTTCACAGGTCCTATATACGACCAAAAAGGTAATATATTAGTTGCCGAAGGAAAAGTTGCTGATGATGGAATGTTAGCTGGAATGAGTGTTTATGTAAAAGGTGTTGAAGGAGATATTCCAAAATAATTTTTAAAAAAAAATTAAAAAGGCCAACTATATAAGTTGGCCTTTTTTTATGAATGTTTTTTCTTTAAGCCATTAATATCTATTTCATCGTAATATTCTGAAGGTTGAACTATCCAAGGATCTCCGTCTAGTAAAATTGGACAAAAATCTGGAGTAAAAGAGGAAGATTTTTTTTTCCAAAGACAAGCTGTTTTTATTTCTTGAATATGGTTTTTAACTGGAGGATAATTTTTTAACCATTTAATACTTTCATTTAATGTAAGTCCAGTATCGGATAAATCATCAACTAATAAAACATTTTTAAAGTCTTCATTTTTAGCTATTGAACTTATGTCTCTTGCAAAAATAAGTTCGCCCTGTTTATTTTCTACAGTTTCTCCAGAATAACTTTGAATAACAACATAAGCAGTGGGCAATTTAAATATTCTTGATAGCATATCAATTATAGGTGCTGCACCCCTCATTATTCCGACTAAAACAGATGGTTTGTAATTTTTTTCAATTGTAAGAGCCAACTTTTCAACTGCTAATTTATAATCTTCATAATTGATTATTAATTTTTCTGCCATAAAATTTGGTAACATAAAAAAAAAAAATTAAAAAGGAGAATTATGAAAGGTTACTGGATTGCAACTTACAGTGAAATTAAAGACCCTGAAAGAATGAAAAAATATGCAGATAAAGCAAAGGAAGCTGTATTAAAACATTCTGGAAAAATTTTAGCTCGAAGTGCTAATAACATTGCACTTGAGGGTAGAGAAATGGTTAGAATAGCACTTGCAGAGTTCCCGGACGTGGAAACTGCTAAAAAATGCTACGATTCTAAAGAATATGTTGAGGCAAGAACATATCTTAAAGATAATGTAATTAGAGAACATATGATATTTGAAGGAATGGAATAACTTAGAAAAGGGGCAAATATGAAGGCATATTGGGTGAGTTTGTATACAGAGATTTCAAACCAAGATAACCTTAAAAAATATGGTGAAAATGCAATACCAGTTATAAAAAAATTTGGTGGTTCTCCTGTAGTTAGAGGAGGCAAACTAAAATATTATAGTGGTGACAAAATATTAAGGAC
This sequence comes from uncultured Pelagibacteraceae bacterium, assembly GCA_902599485.1. Classification (GTDB taxonomy): domain Bacteria; phylum Pseudomonadota; class Alphaproteobacteria; order Pelagibacterales; family Pelagibacteraceae; genus Pelagibacter. The sequence continues at coordinate 6,199 of CACKFP010000013.1, forward strand.
CGTCATTTGGGAATTTCCCAGTTATGACATGGCCATATCTTGTCATGACTCAGAAGATTATTTAAAAGCTTGGTCTTATGCAGAACAAACTACAAAAAGACATATGTTTATTGTAGAGGGTGCTAATACTGAATAGTATCGTCATCAATCGAACGCCACAAATACCAAGTGGCAACAGAGCAGTATGGAGAAAATCTTTTTTGAAGCTTTTTTACAAAAATTTCAGGTGGAAAATATTTTTTTTTATAGTTGTTTGATATTGCTCTTAATAACCCAATGTCCTGGACTGGCCAGATATTAGACCTATTATAAGTAAATAACAAAATCATCTCTGCTGACCATCTTCCAATTTGTCTTAAAGTTGATAGGTATATAATTGCTTCTTCATCGCTCATTTTCGAAATTAATCTTGGATTAAAACTTTTATCTTTAAATTTTTGAGACATTTCCAAGATACCCCTTATTTTTTGACGACTAAGACCACACTTTTTAAGTTGTGATGTTTTAAGCTTTGAAACAGTTTTTGGATTAATTTTTTTTTTACATGCCAATTCAAATTTTTTGAAGACAGAGTCTGCAGCAGCAACACTTATTTGTTGTCCTATTATACTTTTGCATAAAGAATAAAAGACATCTTTTCTAGTAGTTAAATTATTATCTTTATATTTTTTAATCAATGATCTCATAATACTATCTTTTTTTGAAAGATATATTCTAGCTTTTTTCCAATATGTCGGTGCCTTACTCATTTCTGCTTACCGTTACTTGTTTATTTAAATATATTTCTCTTCGAAATATAATGATTGATGATATTATTACCAGTGAAGCACCCATCAATGTTTTAATTGTGGGAATTTCATCCCAAATAAAATATCCAAAAGATATTGCAAATATTAATCCTAAATATTTAAGAGGTGTAACCAGAGAAACCTCGGATAATTTATATGATTGACTTAATAATAAATTAGCTGTTCCTCCCAACAAGCCAATTGTACATAATAGTAAGAAATCATTGAAAGTTGGCATGATCCACCCGAATGGTATTGATAAAACTCCAACAATTGTAATTGCAAAAGAAAAAAAGAATGAGATCAACCAGACTGGTTCTGTGGATGAAAGTTTTCTAATTGTAATTGCAACGTAAGACATTCCAATACAAAAAATTATTGGAAATAAATAATAAATATTTAAGCTAGAAAATCCTGGTTGGGTAATTACTAAAACACCAATAAAACCAACAAATACTGCAGCCCATCTATATACTCCAACTTTCTCACTTAGTAAAAATATTGATAGCAAAGTTGTAAATATAGGTGCAGCAAATGAAATACTTGTCACTGTTGCAAGTGGTAGGTTTCTTAGTGCCAAAAATATTGCAGCTAAAGCTATCAGTCCTGAACAACATCTAATTAAATGTAATCCTGGTCTATTTGTTTTGTAAAAATCTCTAAATCTTGTCTTAGGAACTAAAAAAATTATTGGCAAAATACCAAATAGACCTCTAAAGAACATTACCTGTCCAATTGGATAATCTGATGACCACTTGACTATTACATCCATAAATGAAAAGGCACATATTGATAAAAACATGTAAAAAAAGCCTAATTGATTTTTGGAAAGCATGATAATAACTTTAGATTAATTAAAATTTTTAGCAATGGAAATAGCAACTTTAGCACTTGGATGTTTTTGGGGACCCGAAATAAAATTTAGCAAGTTAGATGGAGTAATAAATACAGAGGTTGGATATTGTGGAGGTAATACTGAGAAGACATCTTATAAAGAAGTATGTTATGGTGACACCAATCATGCAGAAGTAGTTAAAGTTGAATTTGACAATACTAAAATTTCTTATGAGGAAATAATAAGAAACTTTTTTGAATTTCATGATCCAACTACTTTAAACCGGCAAGGTCCAGATGTAGGTACTCAGTATAGAAGTGAAATATTTGTTCATGATGAAAATCAAAATAAAATCGCTAACAAAGTATTGAAAGAAATTAATGAAAAATTTAAGGGTAAAATCGTTACCAAAATATCAAAATCAAAAAATTATAGCAAAGCCGAAGATTATCATCAAAAATATTTGGAAAAAAGTTTCTAATGTCACTTATATCAACTGAGTGGCTAGAAAAAAATATCTCAAATGTAAAAATAGTTGATGGCTCTTGGCATATGCCTGCAACAAATAGAAGTGGTAAAGAAGAATTTAATAAAGAGCATATACCAAATGCAATTTTTTTTGATATCGACGAAAATTGTAATAAATCAACCGACTTACCACATATGTTAACGGACATTAGTTCGTGGGAAAATATACTATCATCTATGGGCATATCTAACGAAGACGAAATTGTGATTTATGATAATTCTGATGTTTTAAGTGCTTGTAGAGTATGGTTTAATTTAATTTACTTTGGCCATGATAAAAAGAAAGTACATGTATTAGATGGAGGTTTTAATAAATGGAAAAAAGAAAAAAGAATAACTTCTGCTAATAATATAATTATTCAAACAACTAGCTATAAAGCAAGAGAAAATAATGGAATGGTTAAGAGCAAAGATCAGATTGACCAAAATATAATTAAAAAAAAATTTGATTTAGTTGATGCGAGAAGCAAAGATCGTTTTAATGGCACAACTCCAGACCCAAGAAAAAATGTAAGAAGTGGTTCAATACCTAATTCAATTTGCTTACCGTTTAAAACCCTTATCAATGACGATTTTACTTTTAAAAGTAAATCTGAAATTTCCTCTAATTTTAAAGATTTATCTTTAAATGACCCAGTAAATGTAGTGTTTTCATGCGGTTCTGGGATCACAGCATGTGTTTTGGCACTTGCATATTCTCAAGTAAATAATAAGTATCTTCCAGTCATTTATGATGGTTCATGGGCTGAATATGGTAAAATATAAAATATGAAAAGATCAACAAAAATTACAAGCATAATAATAATTTTCTTTTTAATTATAGCTACAGTGATTGTTGGTAGAACAATGATTGGAAATCATTTTAAGAAGAAATTTAGTAAAAGACCACCTCCAGGAATAATTGTTACTGCAGCTGAAAATAGAGTTTTTGAAAATTTAATAAGCACATACGGAACAGCAAGACCATTTAAAACACAATCCTATAAAATTGAGAAGTATGAAATACTTAAACCTATCAACTTTAATCAAAGAGTAAAAAAAGGTGATGTAATTGCAGAACTTAAAAATAGAAAAATTACTGCTCAGTTTGATGGAACAATTGGAAAAAGAGAATTTTCAGAAGACATCGAAGTTTCAAAGTCTTCAATCTTAGTTAATCTTGAAAATACCAGTATTATCTATTGTGATGTAGATATACCTGAAATGTTTGTACCATTTATTAAAGTTGGTTTGCCTGTTGATATAAAATTTTCTGGATACAAAGATAAAACCTATAAAGGTGAAGTTGACTCGTTGGCTAGTCGAATTAGTGAGGATACTAGATCATTACCAACTAGGATTAAAATGGATAATACATCTGGTGAAATTTTACCTGGCTCATTTTTAGAAATTTCAATAAAATACGATACAAGAGAAAGCTTAAGTATACCAGATACCAGCACAATAGTGGAAGGTGATAATATATTTATCTATAAAGTTGACGAAAAAAATAAAGCAATAAAAATAAATATAGATACTGGTGATAGATATCTTGGTTTTGTGGAAGTTTTAAGTGGCCTAAATGTTGGAGACAAAGTAGTTGCTGAAGGGACAAAAAAAGTTAGACCAAATTTAATAATAAGACCTATAAAAAAGGGTGCTAAAGTAGCTAATCAAAACAAATCTAGTTGGGGTGGAAAAAAGAAAAAAGATCCTAAAGAAAACAAGAATGGTATGTTTGCGTGGTTAAAAAAATTAAATATATTTAAAAAGTCTGACTCTGAAAAACAAGAAAATAAAAAATAATTGATACATGTATATAACTGAAGTTAGTATTAAAAGACCTGTCGTTGCATGGGTAATGTCAATGATACTAATTATTTTTGGAATTTTTGTATTTTGGGAATTACCTGTTAGGGAATTACCAGATGGCATTCAGCCTCCAGTGGTACAGGTACAAACCGATTATAAATCAGCTTCAGCTGAAATTGTTGATGAGGAGATAACACAAAAAATAGAAGATGTTATAGGAGGAGCGGAAGGAATTAAGAACATTGACTCTAGTTCGCTTAATGGAAGAAGTAGAATAAATATTTATTTTAATACAGATATTGATTTAGACGATGCAGCAAATGACATAAGAGAAAGAGTATCAAGAGTTGCGGACAACTTGCCAGATCAAGCAAACCCACCTCAAATTTTGAAACAAGCAGCAGGTTTTACAACTACAATGTGGGTTGCGCTATCGTCACCAACTTGGAATGATTTAGATTTGGGTGATTATGCAGAAAGATATCTTATAGATGCCTTTTCGAGTGTACCAAATGTTGGTAGAATTTTAGTCGGTGGATTAAGAGAGCTAAGTGTAAGAGTTTGGGTAGATCCTATCAAATTAGCAGCCAATAATCTTACTATTCAGGAAGTCGAGAGAGCATTAAGAAATGAAAACATAAACATCCCCGCTGGAACTTTAGAAGCTAGTAACAAAGATTTAACTCTTAATATTGACAAGTCTTACTCTAACATTGAAACAATCAAGCAGCTTCCTCTTAAGAAAAATAAAGATAAAGTCACAACTCTTTCAGACATTGCAAATGTTGAGCTTGGTCCAGTTTCTGAGAAAACTTTATTTAAAGCTCAAAGAAAAAATGCAGCTAATTTAAAAACAGTTGGGATTGGAATATATGCAAAAAGTGGAGCATCAACTGTCGAACTTTCAAATCAAATCAAAGAGAAAATAAACGTTTTAAATCAATCTTTACCAGATGGTTTAAAATTAGAAATAGCATTTAATAGAGCAACTTACGTAGGAACTGCAATACAGGAGGTATATAAAAGTTTAATTATTGCTTTTATTTTGGTCGTGGTAATAATTTACTTGTTTCTAGGAAACCTAAAAGCTGTAATTGTACCAGCTGTAGCTTTGCCAGTAAGTTTGATTGGTTCGTTTTTGGGTTTATATATATTTGATCTTTCAATAAATATATTTGTTCTCCTAAGTTTTATTTTAGCAATTGGAATAATAACTGATGATTCTGTAATAATGACAGATGCAATTTATACAAGAATTGAAAAAGGAGAAACGCCACTTGTAGCTGCTTATAAAGGCTCAAGACAAATAACATTTGCGATAATAGCTACAACTTTAATCTTAGTTGCAGTTTTTTTACCTTTAATTTTTATTGAGGGTATAGCTGGTACCTTGTTTAAGGAAACTGCAATAGCACTATCTTTCTCAATAGTTGTTTCTTCATTTGTGGCTTTGACACTTTCACCAATGTTAGGAAGTAAGTTTTTAAATAAAAAAGAAAAAATTAATTTTTTTGTAAAAAAATTCAATAATGGATTTAAATCTTTTACAGAATTTTATACTGACACCTTAAAATTTTGGATTAATAAACAGAAAACAATTTCGATATTTATAATTCTATTAATTGCAGCTTCAGTTTATTTATTTAACTTTACTAAAAAAGAATTGATACCATTAGAAGATAGAGGGGCCTATTTAATAATTGGTTCTACAGATGAAGGAAGTTCATTCGAGTACACACAAGAAAAAGCCCAAATAATTGAGGGAAGAATATTAAAATTGTTACAAGCAGAAGACAGCCCTTACCAAAGATTAATTATGAGGGTCCCAGGATTTGGTAAATCTGCAACCTCTTATAACTCTTTTATTATAATTGCACTTTTAGATGAATGGAAAAATAGAGAAAAGAGTACACAAGTTGTTTTAAGAGAAGCTATTGGACAAGTTGTTAGTGTGCCTGAGACGTTTGCGTTTCCTATATCACCTCAATCTATAAGAGTTTCTAGCTATAATAAACCAGTTCAAATGGTGATTTATGGGACAAGTTATGAAGAGTTAGAACAAATTCAAAGTCAAGTTTTAAGAGAGCTAAGAAGAAATAGAAATATGTTTAGAATTGAAAGTGATTACACAAAAAATAAACCTGAAGTAAAATTAATCACAAATAAAAATCGAGCAAATGATTTAGGAGTTTCAATAGAAAATATAGGCAGAACACTAGAAACATTATACGGTGGAAAGAGAGTTACAACATATAATAAAGAAGGAAGAGAATACCCCATTATTCTTCAGCAGTATTTAGCAGATAGAAGAGATAAAGATGGCTTATCAAAGATTTTTGTAAGATCTGAAACTACAGGAAAATTAGTGTCTGTTGCAAGCCTGGTAGAATTTGAAGAGAAAGGAACTGCTGAGTCATTACCTAGATATAATAGACAACGAGCAGTGACTATATCGGCAGCTTTATCTGAAGAATATACATTGTCTGAAGCTATAAAATATTTAGAAGACGTAATGTTTAGAGTTGCTCCTCAAAATCAAATAACTTGGAAAGGTAAGTCAGAAGAACTAAAAGAGACTAGTAACGAAATATTTCTTATTTTCGCTTTAGCATTAATAACTGCATATTTAGTAATGGCTGCTACATTTAACTCGTTTGTCCATCCTTTTATTATTATATTGACTGTCCCTCTTGCAGTTTTTGGAGGTCTTGTATTCATTTTATTTCTAAATAGTTCGATAAATATATTTTCACAAATCGCCTTGATTATATTAATCGGTATATCCACTAAAAATAGTATTCTTATTGTCGACTATACTAATCAAATTCGAACAACAGGTGCAAAAATTGAGGAAGCATTGATGGAAGCTTGTAAATTAAGAATAAGACCAATCATAATGACTTCATTAAGCACCATGATTGCAATGTTGCCTCTTATAGTAGGTAACATAGGTCCAGGCGCAGGTGAGGCGTCTAGATTAGCAGTTGGATCAACAATTTTTGGTGGAATGATTATTTCAACATTCTTTACATTGTATGTGACGCCAACTATGTATTTAACACTAGCAAAAAATACCAAGAGAATAGATGCAGTAGATCTAGAGCTAGAAAAGCAATTGATTAAAAAATAATATATTTTCTAGTAGTCAAAGATTTACTACATTTATTAAGCTGCTTCTTGAATTTATTTGAATAACCCTCCACTTTTTTTGCCAATACTATAACTTTCTGATTGTTTTTATAATTTTTATAATTTCCCCAGCCTTCATGATAAGCAATATATTGTCTGAAAGCATCTTTTTTTGAAACTTTTAAAATTTTTTCTGTTTTATTTGTATACCAGCCGATAAAATCAACACTATCTTTAAATCTAGTTCTTAAAGCATATTTATTTCCAGTCTCACCTTTATATTGTTTCCAAGTACCTTTAATGGCTTGTGAGTATCCAAATGAACTAGAAGGTCTTTTATAAGGTATAACTTTAAATAATTTTTGACGAGCGGGCTTGGCGAGCCAGTCAAAATCAGATTCCATTTTTATTATTGCTAATTGTAAGTTGATTGGTGTCCCCCACTTTTTTTCAGTTTTTTTTGCGTGTTTATACCAAAGATATCTCTCTGAAAATATTGAACAGCCATCTGATGTATTTTGAGGTATCGATGAACAAGCAGTTGAAAATAATAGACCAAAAACTAAAAAATACTTTCTTAAAAGAATCACAGTTTAATATAAATTATCTATTATTTTTTCTCCATATCCATGGATAATCAAATTCCATACTCCATAAACCTAACTTATTGTTTTTTGCATAAATTTGATCTTTAGAATATTTTTTTTTAGAATATTTTGGATAGTCGAAGGCTAATCCATTTCTTACCATGTAAGCTGAAACACTCTCATTATTGATAAAACACTCACCTAAATACCTACCAAAATAGTCTTTTTGGGGCTCAATTAAACATTTTAATTTTTTATTTATAATTTTTTCTGTAAGAGAATTTTTTGAAATTTTCCCACAATTAATTTTTTTTTTATTTTTTAAACAAAACTGTTGCTTTCCTTTAAATTTAGTTTCTGGAGCATCTATTCCTGAAAAACGAATTTTTTTATTATCTAATAAAATTGTATCACCATCGATTATTTTAATGTTATCTGAAATTAGGATTATTTCTGATAGTAAGTAATTTGTTGCTACAAATGTAAATAAAAATAGAAAACTAACTAACTTCAGTAGTTGCTTTTTCATTACATTCTTGCATTTTTTTTCTGATTTGGTCTTCAGATATATTTTTGTCTTTTAAATCTTCGTAAAGCTTTCTATACACATCTTCATCACCTGCCTCAGCAAAATCAGCTTTAATTACATCTTGAATATATTGATTTTTTTTTTCCTCATCATATCCCAAAATTTGTGAGGCCCACTCTCCTAAATATTTATTTTTTCTTGCATTAATTTTAAATTGTTTTTCCTCATCATGAGCAAATTTTTTTTCAAAACCTTTTTTTCTTTCATCGAATGAACTCATTGTAATCTACCTTTATAAATTATTTTAAAAACCAAAAATGATATAAGTACACCTATTATATTACCAAACAAATCGCCTAATTCAAATCCTCTTTCTGGAATAATAAAGTGCAAAATTTCTAAAATGATAGAAATACAAATAAGATAAATAAATATAATTTTTAATTTATGCTTAAAAGCAATTAATCCTATAATTGATATAATAAAGAAAACATAAACGTGATTTGAAGATACTAAAAAATCTCTTGTTAATTGTGGTTGAATTTTGCAATCATTATATATTAAACATCCCAAAATACTCCCAGGGTACAGGTAAAAAATAAATAAAGCTACGTTAGACAAATAAAAAAACTGTTTTATGTAATTCATAGTTAATCTATATTAAATTCTCACAAATGAGTCACTTAATACTTGTTAGACATGGTCAAAGCGAATGGAATTTAGAAAATAAATTTACAGGATGGGTCGACGTTGAACTCGCACCACAAGGAAAATTGGAAGCCTGTAAAGCCGGAGAGTTAATAAAAAAATTAAATTTAGAAATCAAACATTTTTATACTTCTTATCAACTAAGATCGATTGATACTTTAAAACTCATTTTAAATACAATCAGAGTAAAACCAGATAATATGATTAAGGCTTGGCAATTAAATGAAAGACACTACGGATCACTTACAGGATTAAATAAAGATGAAATGAAAAAAAAACTAGGGGAAGATGAAGTTCACAAATTCAGAAGATCTTGGGATAATCCACCAAAACCTTTAAATATAAATAGTCCATACCATCCAAAAAATATAAGTATTTACAATGATATACCCCGTAACCTAATTCCAGATACAGAGTCTCTTAAAGATACTTATGAAAGAGTTGTGCCCTATTTTGTTGAAAACATAGAGAAAAATTTGCAGGATAATATAATTATATCTGCTCATGGTAATTCTATTAGATCACTTTTAAAATATTTATTTAAAATTGATGACAATGAAATTTCTAAACTTGAAATACCAACGGGAAATCCTCTACTTTTGAAATTTGAAAAAAAGAATATAAAAGAAGCTAAATACCTAGATCAGAGTAGATCTAGGGATTTAATTAAATTCTAAACTTTTTGAAGAAGTTTTTTGTAAATATCTTTATCCGTTAAATGAAGAAACTCAATACTACTCTCGAAACCATACAAATTTTCTTTTTTAATGTAGTTATCCCAAATCTCATTCATTGAAAATATTTTTTTCGATAAATCTTTAAATATTTTTTTATTTATAATTTGGCACCCTGTATAAACATAATCTTTATCATTATTCTTTTTTAAATTATTGCCATCCATAGAAAAATCGCCTTTAAATCTTTTATCAAAACTTAAATCTTTTTTTACGACCATTAAAATATTTTCTAATTTATTTTTAAAATATATATTTTCCATCTTCTTAATTTCATGTGCATATTCACCTTTCCAAATTGTATCAGGATTAAAAACTATAAAATCCGTTTCAACTGAATTATTTACTACATTTAAAAGACCTCCCCCTGTATCTAATATTTCTTTACCATCTTCTATAATTTGAATTTCTAAACCAAAATTATTTGAAAAAATGAAATCTTTTATTTTATCACTTAAATAGAAAGTATTAATTTTTAAAGATTTTATTTCTAATACTTTTATCAAGTTTATAGTTTTTTCTAATAAGCTAATCTCATTAATTTTTAAGAGTGGTTTTGGTGTTTTCTCAGTTAACGGCATTAATCTTTTTCCAAATCCTGCGCATAAAATTATTGCTGTTTTAATTTTCATATTTTTTTTATTCTTGGGTTTTTTTGTAGAAAATTTTTTAAATCATGGAAACTTGGATTATTTTTAATACGATTATCGATTAATTTCCATGCATAAGGTATTAATTTTAGATATTTTCTTTTTTTATCTCTTTTTGCAAGTCTTGTGAATATACCAATTATTTTTAGATTTCTTAAAACAGACAAAATTTCAAAATCATTAATAAATTGAGTTTCATTTTTATACTTAAATTTACTAAGAAATACTTTTAAAATATTTGACTTAAAACTATTTGAAGTTTTAATTCTTACATCATCTATAAGTGAGGCCAAATCATATGCTGGATTACCCAAGACAGCATCTTGACTATCTATTAAAGCGATTTTATTTTTATAAAACATCATGTTTGAGACGTGAAAATCTCTATGTACAAACACTTTGTGTTTGATTTTTAAATTTAAATACAAATTATCTATTATTTTTTTGAGATTTTTTTTTAAATATCCTTTTTGAATAATTAATTTATTTGCTGCTAAATACCAATCCAAAAAAAGGTATGACTCTTTAAGTATTTTAGCTTTTGAATAGTTTGATAAATTAAATTCTTTTTTAAGAAAATTTTGAGTTTTAAAATTTTTAATTTTTTGAATTTGATATAAAACTTTTAGTATTTTTTTGTATTCATTCAATTTAGTTTTTGAAGATTTAATTTTAACCAACATGTTTTTATTGCCGAAATCCTCAATTTCTATAAAATTTTTTTTATAATTTTGACTAATTAAACCTGGTGCTAATATTTTATTTTTAATCAATATTTTGTTAACTGCATCATAATTTAACAAGTTTGATCGCTTTTGAATTTTGCTATAAACTAAAATTGAATTATTTGTTCTATAAAATTGTCTAAAAGATGCATCTCCTGATAGTTTTTTAAATTTTTTCAAATTCATTAAAATCAAAATCAATATTATTAGATATAATTAAGTACCTATTTTCAAGCTTTTCATCATATTCAAATTTTAATGTAAAAGTACTTTCTATATTTTTACCTAAGATTTCAGGCCATTCAATTAATCTAGCATAATCTTCTAAGTTTTCATTAATTCCCAAATTATTTAATTCTTTTTTATCTTTAATTCTGTAAAGATCAAAATGTCTAACAATCAAAGAATTAATCTCATATTCATTTATAATATTAAAAGTTGGACTAGGTATTTCTGTTTTTTCTAAACCATTTTTTGTTTGAAGATAATTGATTAGATACCTAATAAATGTAGTCTTACCTACTCCGATGTTTCCATAAAAAAGCAAAGTTGTATTTTTGCTAACTTTACTTGCAATTTTTTCAGCAATTTTTTGTGTGATAATTTCTTTTGAAATATCTATTTTGCTACTTTTAGTAGCGATAGGCATCTGGTTTATAAGGTCCTTCTGGTGTTACACTTATATATTTTGCTTGATCATCCGATAACTTGGTTAATTTAGCTCCAACTTTTTCTAAATGAAGTCTGGCTACTTTCTCATCTAAATGTTTAGGTAAAACATATACTTTTTTTTCATATTTATCTGAGTTATTCCATAATTCTATCTGAGCTGTTACTTGATTTGTAAAAGAAGCACTCATTACAAAACTTGGGTGTCCTGTTGCACATCCAAGATTAACCAATCTACCTTCTGCTAATAAAATAATTCTTTTTCCATCCGGCAAAGTAATTTCGTGAACTTGTGGTTTTATTTCATCCCATTTATAATTTTTAAGAGCATCTACTTGGATCTCATTGTCAAAGTGACCAATATTGCATAGAATTGCTCTATCTTTCATTTCTCTCATATGGTCAGCTGTCACAATATCTTTATTTCCTGTTGCCGTAACAACAATGTCGGCTTCTTTTATCATCTCATCCATTAAAACTACTTCATAACCTTCCATTGCAGCTTGGAGAGCACAAATTGGATCTGTTTCTGTAACCATAACTCTTGCACCGCTTTGACGAAGAGAAGCAGCGCTTCCCTTTCCAACATCTCCAAATCCAGCTACAATAGCTACCTTACCCGACATCATCACGTCAGTAGCTCTTTTAATTCCATCAACTAAACTTTCTCTGCAACCATATAAATTATCGAACTTAGATTTTGTTACTGAGTCATTAACATTTATTGCTGGGACAAGTAAATTACCTTCACTTTCCATTTTTTTTAATGCTAAAACTCCTGTAGTTGTCTCTTCTGATAAACCTTTAACATCATTTAATAATTCTTTATAATCTTTGTGCATCAATGCTGTAAGATCGCCACCATCATCAAGTATCATATTTGGTTTCCAGCCATCTTTTCCTTCAATAGTTTGCTTTACACACCACCAATATTCTTCTTCTGTTTCGCCTTTCCAAGCAAATACAGGAATGCCAGCTTTTGCAATTGCTGCTGCTGCATGGTCTTGTGTCGAAAAAATATTACATGAGGACCATCTTACTTCAGCTCCTAAATCAACTAAAGTTTCTATTAAGACAGCTGTTTGTATTGTCATGTGTAAACAACCAACAATCCGAGCTCCATTTAAAGGTTTCTTACCCTTATATTCTTCTCTAAGAGCCATTAATCCTGGCATTTCAGTTTCAGCCAGTGAAATTTCTTTTCTTCCAAATTCCGCTTGGGATATATCTTTTACTTTAAAATCTTCCATAGAAAGAGGCTTTTAACAATTTCACTTAATATATCAACAAAGATTTATGCTTCTGGGAAAATTATTTCAATTCTTGCCCCTTTATCTTTATTATTAGATGCGTTGATTTCGCCACCATGAATTTCAACTAAATTTTTGACAATATTTAATCCCAAACCCGAATGTTCTCCAAAGTTTTCAGGTCTATTACTGTAAAATCTATTAAATATCTTATTTGTATCCTTTTCACTAAATCCAGATCCCTGATCAACTACAACTAATTTAATTTTGTCATTCTTATCTTTTGATATTTCAACGGTAATTTCTTGATTATTTTCACTAAAAGAAATTGAGTTTTCTAATAAGTTTGCAATAATTTGTTCAATTCTGTTTTCTATCCCCAAGATACTATAATTTTTAATTCCATTAGATTTCAATTTAATTCCAATCGATTTTTTTGTTTCATAAATACTGTTAAAATCATCAACAACAGATTGAGCAATCTCTTTTAAATTTAATTTTTGCATTTTCTCAGAGGAAATTGCAGCCTCGTCTCTTAGCATTTGAGAGTAATCAGTTATTAATCTTTCAATTCTCTCTACGTCATGTGATACTATATTAATTAATTTATTTCTTTGAGATTTATCGTTTGTTTCAGAAATTATCTCAGAGGCACTTTTTAGAGATGCCAAAGGATTTCTGATTTCATGCAAAAGATCTGTTGAATAATTTTCTGCTGTAGTAATTCTTTTGTTTAATTCATTAGTCATTTCATCAAGAGAATTTGATAATTTTCCCAATTCGTCATTTCTTTTTTTTATATTTCCAATATTGGTCTTTTCCTTACTTTTGTTTTTTATAATATTTGTATATTGAACCAAATTTTTAATTGGTTTTAAGAAGTATCTATTTAATACATATGAAAAAATTAAAATTACTAATGCGACAAGCAAAGCAGTTCTGATTATAAAATTTCTTCTTTCATCTATTGCAACCT
>CACKFP010000014.1 GCA_902599485.1 uncultured Pelagibacteraceae bacterium
TGTGAAAGCCTTTAATTTCTTTTTGATACAAATCTTTTGATCTTTTATATTCTGGATGGCTGTAATTAGGCGTATTGAGGACTAACAATCTACATTTCCATAGATATTTTTTAAAACTCATTAAAAATACTAATTGTAAATTTTATCTCTTACAAGCTTACTTAATAAACTATATCCAAGTTCGTTCATATGTAGTGGATCTTCATCGTAAAACTTATCATAACCTGCATTTATCATGGGTGTTGTAATATCAATATAATCCCACATTTTTAAATTGATTAAGTGTTTTTTTATCTTTGAATTAGCATCTAAAATTGTTGTCATTAAGTCTCTTCTAAAGGGACTAGGCTTAATTGAAATAAAAAAACATTTTGTTCTTGGCAATTTTTCTTCAACTTGATTAGAAAATAATAAAAATTCTTTTAACAATTCATCGCTATCCATTCCATAACCAATGTCATTATCTCCGGCATAAAAGAAAAGATTAGATGGGTTTAAAGGAGCAACCAATCTATCAAAATATCTTCTACAAGAGACTAGGGTTGAGCCACCAAAACCTAAATTATAAAGATTATTTATTGATAAATCGTTTTTGGCATTATCCCACATTTTAAAAGTTGAACTACCATACAAAGCAACACTGTTAATTGTTTTTGTCTGTTGAAAAGAATTATGTTCCAATTCTCTAACATCTAATTCAAACTCTTCTTCAACTGGACTGACTAAATTTACGTTAGTTTTCAAATTCTCTATTTTATCTATGTTGTCTTGAACATTTTTAGCTAAATCAATGGCTTCTTCTACATAAGATCTAAATTTAGTTCTGTAATTATCTAAAAAACTTTTCATCTCTTCTTGATTTTCTGGATCTTTGATATGATCACTTATAGTTATTGGCTCCTTAATAACTGCAGAATATATTGTTTTAGAAACTGGATAATCAAAATTAGCAAGAGCAATTGGAATAAGTTTTGGTTTTGGGTTAAGCTTAAATGCAAGATTAAATGCACCAGCTTTAAATGGTCCTGGAGATGTTATTGTTTTATTATCTTCTGTTTCTGATGTTCCTTCGGGCGCAATTACAATCGGTTGTTTTTGATTAAATACCTTTTGAGCTTCGTCAAAAAGCTTTTGTTTTCTTAATTTCTTTTCTTCATCACTTTCATCCAACTTATCAGACTCTGGGGTGTGAACAAAAATGTAATCTAAATTTTCATAGTAATTATATCTCCAAAATTCTGTGTTCCGACTTGTTCTAACGATACGTTGGCCTCCATCGTTATATTTTGGATGTAATATTTTTGAACTGATGAAATGACTGTCGATTGAAAATGAATGCCCATTTGCAAGCTGATTATCATCTATAGCTGCTAAGTGATTGTAAAAAAAAATATTTGTTGGTTCATCTGGTAAATTTTCCCAACCCTTAATTACATATTTAACATTATCAAAAGCTTTGGTGAAATTTGAATTGGTTAACTCTCTTAATTTTGTTTTATCTGAATTAATAGAAGAATTTGAAACTCTATTATAAATAATGTTTAATTGGCTGTGGAAACGAGACTCTCTTTCTAAATTATTTAAGGTATCTTTTATTAAACTAGATAATGATTTTTCAATCTCATTTCCTTTAATAAGTAGTTCGTAAACAACATCAAATGCCATTGCATAGGTATGAGTGCTCTTCAATAAATGTGGAATACTATACAACTTAGAGCTAGCAGGTATTCTTGCTGTATTATCTTTTAATAATAAATTAACAAATTCTAATTCGTTTTCAGCTGAATACTTTGTTAGGCCAGTGGCACTTTGTTGGAAACGTCCTAACTGCCACAATTGTCTTTTGAAAATCTTTATTGATAATTCAGGGTCAGAAATAATCAGATTTTCAAGTGCTTCGTTAGAAATATGTAAAACTTTTGTATCCCTGGTAGATTTAATTGTATATGGATTAAAAAAATCTCCTTTTCCTGAAGATAAAGTTAATGCAATACCAGCTCTGGTTAGAGTTCTAAAATTTCTTCTTATTTTTCCATTAATAAAATTATGGAATAAGCCATCAACTTTACCACTTAATAATATCTTTAAACCTTTAGAAACATCTCCCTCTTTAACTATATATTGATTTGATGAATACATCTTAATATTACCTAATTTAATAAACTTTTCTAAGTCATCATCAGTAAGTGTTGAAAAAAAAGTAGCAGATTTAATTCTATGTATATTTGTAATACTTTTTTCTGATGGGATGCCTGGAGAAATTTGTATTTCATCATCTTTATACAAAGTGTTTAAATTTCTTGAAGAGACAAGCAGTTGGAAAGAAAAAAACGAAATGGCTGAGTATAATGTTGATATAAGTTTACTATTTTTTTGTTGTAAATCTCTTAAATCATCTAGTTTTATCGAGATATATTCTGTTCCACCTTCAATAAATATTTCACCCATAAATCTATTGGGTTGATTAAGTCCAGATATACCTAATGGTGTTGCAGGCTTTGTTATTTTTGCAAAGGTTATAGATTTTGTTTCAAAATACTTGGTAAATGTAGCTTTGCCTTTAATTAAAAAATAAATGTTTTCTGAAATTTGATGCTGCTTTGCTAAAACTTCATCACTTTCAGCTATTATATGTTCTGATATTCCATCTATTAATCCAAAGGATTCTTTTAGATTTCCTAGATTAAAGCCATTTTGCTCAAATAATTCAGATAATTTCATAGGTAAAATGAATAGATATACTTAATTTGAATTTATTGATTAAAAATAAATGCATATCTGGGTTGAAAAGTTATCAATAGTTTACCTAATTTTTTTTAGTATTAAGAAGGTGTGAAACGTAAATTAAAAAAAAACAAATCAATAAATAAATCTAAAACGCTTTCAAAAAAGCCAAAAGTAATAAACCCCAACTTTTTTTATTTTTATAATGAAAATGGAAAATTAGTTGGAATTCCTTACGGTAATTAAACTTTATCTTCGTTGAGATAAACTAGCGTGTTTATTTAATACTTCAGCTGAAATAACTTTTGCTTCTGTTGTTTTCTTAACACTCCAAATTTTTTCTTTAGCAGTTTTAGTCGATATTTTATTATCAACTATTGGTGATGGATAATCTTTACCAATTTTTAAATCTATTCCCTTTTGTTCAATGAATGTTAATTTCCATGGTTCATGAATTAATTTTCCTGGAACATTTTTTAATTCTGGAACCCATTTTTTGATAAAATCTCCTGTAGGATCTTGATCAATTGATTGTTTAATTGGATTGTAAATTCTTATTGAATTTATTCCTGTTGTTCCTGATTGCATTTGAAACTGTGAATAGTGAATACCTGGTTCATAATCTGTAAATAATTTTGCTAAATGTTTTGATGTTTTTTTCCAATCAAGCCATAATTGGTAAGACGCAAATGAAACTAACATTGCTCTCATTCTAAAATTAATCCATCCATTAGTTCTAAGGTACCTCATACAAGCATCAACAAATGGATAACCAGTAGTTCCATTTTTCCATGCTAAATGATAATCTTCATTAAAATCATTTTCTCTTATTCCATTATAAGCGCTATTCATATTTCTAAATTCAATTTCTGGTTCATCATATAACTTTTGAATAAAATGACAGTGCCAGGCTAATCGACTTTTAAAAGAAATTAAGGATTTCTTTTTTGAAAAAGATAAATTGGATTTTAACTTATCGTTAGTTTTTTTAAAAATTTCTTTAATTGAAATATTTCCGAATGCAATATGAGGGCTTAATCTTGAACAAGATATTTCTCCTGTTATCGGTGAAGACATTTCTTTTTGGTAATTTTCTGATCTGTGATTAAGGAAAGAATCTAAAAGTTGAAGTGCATTTTGTCTTCCACCAATTTGAATTTTGCCATTTTCTAAATTATTTGTTTCTATTTTTGATAAATCCTCTACATAATTATCTGAAATAAACTCACAATTTAAATTTGAATTTACACTTTCACTATCTATAAATTTATTCCAATTATATGACCATTTGTTTCTAATTCTATGATTTAATTGAACACCAAATTGATTTGATATTTTCCAATTAATATTTTTTTCTTTAAATAAAAAACTAACTTCTTTATCTAAGTTAGTTATATACATGTTCTTGAATATTATATTTGAATAAACCTCACTTATTTTAAATTTATTAGTTAAATGACTTAAAATTTCTAATGTATCTCCATAATAAATGTTAAGTTTAGCATTAAATTTTTCACTGAGTGTTTTTGATAAATCGTCTAATGATGATTTTAAAAAATCTAAATGGAATGAGCTTGATGTAGATAATTTGTGATATTCTTTATCAAATATGTAAATTGGTAAAATCTTTCCTGATTTTACAGCCTCATTAAATGCATCATTATTAGATACACGTAGATCGTTCCTGAACCATACGATTTTGTTCATTTTAAATAATTAAAGACTGATTTTGAAAGTTCTTGAAGTTTTGTCGTCTGATACTTTTAAAATTTTAAATTTTGAAGTTTTTTCAAGTTTTTGCCCTTTGTTTGTAACAAAAGATTTCATTTTCTTAACTTCGCCCTCAGGCATTTTTCTTGTGTACTTCAAAGTATGTTTTTTTGATCCAATAACAAATATTGTTTTCATGAGATTTTAATTACAAATATATTTATTGTCTGTCTCTGTGACATAAGTTTCATTTAAGAGTTTGGGAATATTTTGGTTATTTTGATATCGAGAATCTACTAAAGAGACAGGTTGTATTCAAATAATATATTTATAAAAAATAGAAATAAATTTGTTGAATACAACCTACCTAAAACTTATTTTTGTAAGTGAAGGAGGTGCAAATGCTTAGAATAACGCCACCTGACACTTAGCTGGTGAGATATCACATATTAAAAATAACACAAACTAAATCCATTTGATGGATTTGGCCAAAATGGCATAAAAAAGGGGAGCTCTTTTGGTAATAACCAATTGAGCTGACCCCTTTTAATAATTTTTAGACATAAAATCTTTAATTCGCTTAGCACCTTCAATTATATCTTTTGTGCTTCTGGCATATGAGAATCGGATAGTAGAATTTCCTCTTTTTTGATCAAAATCAATTCCTGGTGTTATTGCAACATTTGCTTCATCTAAAACTTTTTTACAAAAAGCTAAGCTATCATTTGAATATTCAGATATATCAACATAAATGTAAAAGGCTCCATCAGGTGGTGAAAACTTTTTTAATCCTGCTTTCGGTAATTCTTCTAAAAGTATCTCTCTATTTTTCTTATATACTTCAACATTTGATTGTAACTCCTCGTTTGCATCCAATGAAGCAAGAGCTGTAACCTGACTTGCATGTGGAGGACAAACAAATAAATTTTGTGAAAGTCTTTCTACTTGTCTAACATGATCATCTGGTACAACCATCCAGCCTATTCTCCAACCAGTCATTGAAAAGTATTTTGAAAAAGAATTAATTACATAACAATTATCTGTAATCTCTAAAGCTGAAGTTGGATTATTTTCATATTGAATTCCGTGATAAATTTCATCACTAATAAAGCTTACATTATTCTCGTTTGCAGTATTAATTAAATTCTCTAACGATTGTTTATCTAACATAGACCCGGTTGGATTTGCAGGTGATGCAACAAGAATTCCATTTAAATTATTATCAGTAATATCTTCTGGAACAGGTTGAAATCTATTTTGAAGTTTAGTTTGAATATCTACAGTTTCCAAACTTAGTGATTTAAGTATTTGTCTATAGCTAGGATAACTTGGAGATCCAATTCCAACTCTGTCTCCACTATCAAACAATGCAGAAAACGATAATATAAAGGCTCCGGAAGACCCTGTTGTAACTACTATTCTATTTGGATTTAAATCTAGATTATACCAATCTCCATATAACTTTGAAATTTTTGTTCTTAGAGCTGGTATACCAAGTGATACTGTGTAGCCTAGATTGTTTTTGTTTATCTCATTAGTAATATAATCTTTTGCAATCTTAGGCGCTGGTGTTCCCGGCTGCCCTACCTCCATATGAATTATATCTTTACCTTTTTCTTCAGCAATTCTAGCAGACTCCATTACATCCATTACAATAAATGGATCAACATCTGATCTTTTTGATTTTTTCATCATTTTATTTGATCTTCACAAAATTTTTTAATTTGTTCATTTGATAATCTGTCTTCTTTAGCTTTTTTAGAATCTAATTCAGCTTTTCCAATTATACATGCTTTAATAGTTTTGTTTCTATTAAAATCATTATAATAGTTAGTTGAGATGTAAAGAGCAATAATTCCTAATACTAAAAAAACTATAAGCTTTAAATTTTTTTTCATTAAATTTCAGTTCGAGCTTTTATTCTTTCGTAAGCTAATCTAGTGTATATTCCAAAATTTAAAAAGGGTTGTGGTGGTAACCAGTTTGGTTTTTTTCTTTGTTGTATTACTTCAATTTCATTAGATTGTTGATTAGAGGCCATTAGAGCTATTTGTTCACCGAATAGTGTTCCTACTCCAATTCCAGATCCATTGTAACAGCCTGCGCTAAAAATATTATCATCAATTTTTTCAAATATTTGAGAGCTATTACCACTTCTACATACAATTCCTGACCAACTGCTCTCTATTAAATTATCAGGTAATTGTTTAAATCTTTTCTTGATACCTTTTTTATGGATTGCAACTCTTTTATTTAATTCATTTCTATTCATTGAAAAAGGGTTTCTTAACTCTGCAGTATTTCTTATAAGTATTCTCCTATCTTTAGTCATTCTAATTGTAGCACCCATAGGTCTTATTGGAAGAACGCCCCATTCTTTTGGAGATCCAATATCTTTAAACTCTTTATCTGTTAGTTGTCTTGTAAGACTAGCTGTTAGAGTTATTGGAAAGCTATAATTTTTTTTTACATTCAAATATTTCAAAAAACCGTTTGTGCAAAAAATAATTTTTTTAGTAGTTATTTTGTGCCTTTTTGTAAAACATTCAATTTTGTTATTAATCTTTTTCCAATTATAAATTTGAGAATTTTCATATAATTTTACATTATCTGGCAATGTATCAACCATTGCTCTAGCTAATTTACCAGGGTTTAAAAGAATTCCTCCTGAGGTAAAAACTCCAATTTTATAAAAAGGCGTTCCCAATTTTTCAGTTAACTCTTTATTGAATAAAATTTTATTTTTAAAACCAAGACTATTTAATAATTTGCTGAACGATTGAGCTTTTGTCTCATCTTGCTCTTTAGAGGAAGCAAAATATTTTCCACATTCATTCCAATCACAATCAACCTGATATTCTTTTATAAATTTTCTAACAGCTTCTATACCCAAGTGATATATTTTTGTTTTTTTTACATAATTCTCTTTATCGCTGTTAGATGTAAAACCATCATTTAGTGTAGTATCAACTAGATAGCCTGAATTTCTTGAACTTCCACCCTCGCCCGCTAACTGTGCATCAATGAGAATAATTTTTTGATCTTTAATTATATCTGAAAGTTTTCTAGCAGCTGATAATCCTGTATACCCAGCTCCTACAATTAAATAATCACAGTAAATGTCTTGATCTAGTAATTTAAAATTACTTCTCTCAGGAAGTTGTCTTGCCCATCCACAGAAATTGTTGTTTATTAAATCCAATAATTATTTTTATAATGAAATTTTACTAATCTCAACTAACAAGAGACTTTTGAGGTTTCATATCACTCTTGCTTATACCAGCTACTTTAACTGGTTTTTTCATAGCATCTCTTCTGAATGGCTCACCTAATTCTTGATTTAGAATTATTTCGATAAATGTAGTAATACCTTTTTTCTGGTCTTCACATGATTGTTTAATAGCTTTAGTAGTTTCTTCCATTGTATTTGCGATAACTCCTTTTAAACCGCAGGCATTGGCAACTTTTGCGTAGCTTAATTCTGGATCTAACTCTGTTCCAACAAAATTATCATCAAACCATAAAATTGAATTTCTTTTTTCAGCTCCCCATTGATAATTTCTAAAAATTACCATAGTTATTGCTGGCCATTCTTCTCTAGCACATGAACTCATTTCATTCATACTTATTCCAAATGCTCCATCACCTGCAAAACCTATAACTGGAGTATCTGGACATCCAATTTTTGCTCCAAGAATAGATGGAAATCCATAACCACATGGTCCAAATAAACCTGGTGCCAAATATTTTCTTGGTTTTTCAAATGTTGGGTATGCATTACCAATTGCACAATTATTTCCAATATCACTTGAAATTATAACATCTTCTGGCATTCCAGCTTGAATAGCTCTCCACGCTTGTCTTGGAGACATTCTATCTTTATCTCTTTCTCTTGCTTCTTTATTCCAAACAGTTCCTGGATCATCATCCTCATGATCTAAACTTGTTAGAGTTTGCAACCATGCAGATTTTGTTTGATGAATTAGATTTTTTCTATCTTCTCTACCATTATCTCCAGCATTTGATGAAAGTTTTTCTAATATCTGTTGAGCTACCATTTTAGCATCACCACAAATACCAACTGTAACTTTCTTGGTTAAACCAATACGATCAGGGTTCATATCTACTTGAATAATTGTTGCATCTTTTGGCCAATAATCAATTCCATACCCTGGTAATGTTGAAAATGGATTTAATCTTGTTCCTAATGCTAAAACTACATCAGCTTTTGAAATTAACTCCATTGCAGCTTTAGATCCATTGTAACCTAATGGACCAACAGCTAATGGATGGCTTCCTGGAAAGCTATCGTTATGTTGATATCCATTACATACAGGTGCATCAAGCTTTTCTGCTAATTTTTTACAATCATCAATGGCATCACCTATAACAACTCCTGCCCCAGATAAAATTACTGGGAATTTTGCGTCAGATAATAATTTCGCAGCTCTATCAACAGCATCTTTTCCACCACCTTGTCTTTCAAATCTTACAATTGGAGGTAATTCTATATCTATAACTTGTGTCCAAAAATCTCTTGGTACATTTATTTGTGCAGGTGCTGACCCTCTAAATGCTTTTTCTATTACTCTGTTTAATACTTCTGCCATTCTTGATGGATCTCTTACTTCTTCTTGATAGCAGACCATGTCTTTAAATAAATTCATTTGTTCTACTTCTTGGAAACCACCTTGACCCATAGTTTTGTTTGCTGCTTGTGGTGTAACTAAAAGTAGCGGAGTATGATTCCAGTATGCAGTTTTTATTGGTGTAACAAGTCCTGTAATACCTGGACCATTTTGAGCAATCACCATTGACATTTTTCCGGTTGCTCTTGTGTAACCATCAGCAATCAATCCGCCATTTGTTTCATGAGCAACGTCCCAAAAAGTTATTCCAGCTTCTGGGAAAAGATCAGAAATAGGCATGAATGCAGAACCAATAATACCAAACGAATGTTCGATACCATGCATTTGTAAAACTTTTACAAAAGCTTCTTCAGTTGTCATTTTAGCCATATCAAATCCTTCTTAATTCTATTTTTTAATTGTCAAAGTGCCCAATTCATATATAAATTGGATCGAATTTCAAACAAAGAAATCGTCACAATGGCCGGCACAGATATTATAATCCACGATGAAAAAGACAATGTAGGTGTTGTGGTTATTGAAAAAATTACTCCTAAACAAGACTGTGATTGCTGGATTATGGAAAATGATAAATCGGTAAAAATTCAATCGATGGATGAAATACCTTTGGGTCATAAAATTGCTATGACTGATCTTAACGAGGGAGATACAATATTAAAGTACGGGCATGATATTGGCAAAGTAGTAAAATCAATTAAAAAAGGTGAACATGTTCATGTTCACAACGTAAAAACTAAAAAGTGGTAAAATGGAAATTCCAAAAACATTTTTAGGATATAAAAGAGAAGATGGAAGAACGGGTACAAGAAATCACGTAATAATTCTTCCTGTTGATGATATTTCAAATGCTTGTGCTGAAGCCGTAGCTAATAATATTAAAGGTACGATTGCCCTTCCGCATTCTTATGGAAGATTACAATTTGGAGCAGACTTAGAGCTTCATTTCAGAACAATGATTGGAACAGGAAAAAATCCAAATGTTGCAGCAGTTATAGTAATTGGTATTGAGCCTAAATGGACAAAAAGAATTGTTGATGCAATTGCAACGACTGGAAAACCAGTTGAAGGTTTTAGTATAGAAGGTGTAGGAGATATAGACACTATCGCAAAAGTTTCAAAGAAAGCTCAAGAATTTTCAATTTGGGCATCTGAGAAACAAAGAGAAGAACGTCCTATAAGTGATTTATGGATATCAGTTAAATGTGGAGAGTCTGATACAACATCAGGATTAGCATCAAATCCTACAGTTGGAAATTTAATGGATAAATTAGAGCCCCTTGGTGTTCATTTATGTTTTGGTGAAACATCTGAGTTAACGGGTGCTGAAACTGTATGTGAAAAAAGAGGAAAAACTCCTGAGGCTCAAGAGAAGTTTAGAAAAACTTGGAGTTCGTATAATGATTTCATCTTAAAAGAAGCAACTGACGATCTTTCTGAAAGTCAACCAACAGCTGGAAATATAGCAGGTGGACTTACTACAATCGAAGAAAAAGCATTTGGAAACTTTCAAAAAATTGGGGGATGCAAATTTATTGATGTACTAGAACCAGCAGAAGAACCAACTAAAGGTCCAGGCTTATACTTTATGGATACCTCATCAGCTGCTGCTGAATGTGTTACTTTACAAGCTGCAGGAGGATTCAATCTTCACCTATTTCCAACCGGACAAGGAAATATAATTGGAAACCCAATTGAACCAGTAGTAAAACTAACTGCTAATCCTTTAACTGCTAGAACCATGAGTGAGCATATTGATGTTGATGTTTCTAAAATCTTATCAAGAGAAATGAATCTAGATGAAGCAGGTGACGAATTAATTAAAGCTACGATAAGAGTTGCAAACGGACGATTAACTTGTGCTGAAGCACTAGGTCATAAAGAATTTGTTATGACTAAATTATATAGAAGTGCTTAAGCTTTAAGCTTAGCTTCTCTTGCTTTGTTCCACTTAGAAATATAATTTCTTAAAATTGCAGCTCCAATTCCAAGAACTACTGCTAATACAACTGATGTAAGCCCATAAAACACAGGAAGGTCTTTTGAATAATCTAAAATAAACTGCGCAATTTTGCCAAGGTTTTTAGTTCCATTTGCTACTGTTTCAACAATTACATCTTCTTTAATAAAAGTATCATAAGCAATTGCAATTCCAACTAACAATAAAAGTACTGCTAAGATTGTTTTAAATTCTGAGCTATCAACTTTTTCACCAATTTTTTGACCAAACTGAACACCAATAATTGAGCCAAGTATAAGTACAAAAACTAAAACAAGATCAATTGTTCCGTAATTAAAAGCATGAAGAACAGTTACGATTGCACTTACAAATATTGTAACAAACAAAGATGTACCAGGAATTAGTTTGGTTGGCATTCCAATAATATAAATCATTGCAGGAACCAAAATAAATGCACCTCCCACTCCCATAATTGCTGCAATATAACCAACAATTAAACCAATAATTATTGGAGTAAATGCACTTTCATAAACCTTTGATTTTTTAAAACGCATTCTAAAAGGAAGACCATGTATCCAATAATGTGTATGTAATTTTTTTCTTACAACAATTTTTTTTCTTGCCTTATCAATTTCTGATACTCCTTGAATAAGCATCAAAGTTCCAAGTATAGCTAAGATATACATGTAGGCTAAAGAGATAACGATGTTTATTTTTCCAATATCTTGAAAATAAGAAAAAGTTAAGATCCCTAGTAAGGTTCCAATAGTTCCACCTACTACTATCATCAATCCCATTTTATAATCTAATGTTCCTTTTAAATAATGGGTGGTTGAACCTGAAACTGATGTGCCTAAAATATTGCTTGCTTCATTTGGCACTGCATAAGCTGGAGGAATACCTAAAAATATTAAAAACGGTGTCATTAAAAATCCTCCACCTACACCAAATAATCCTGAAAGAATACCAACTGCTAAACTTAAACCAAATATAAAGAGTATGTTGATTTCGACTTGAGCTATTGGAAGAAAATATTCCATATAATCTAACTATTCCTCTCATAATCTAAAGTCAATGATTATAAGAATAAATTAAATAAAATTTTGAAATGTTCCTAGGATTATAATTGCCCAAGTAAAAAATATAAAAAGATATAGAAAAGATTTTATTATTTTTGATAACTGATTTGAAAATAATAAAGGGATTTTCTTTATATTTTGATTAAAAACTTGAAGCATAACCGCGAAATACCACAAGTTTTATTAAATGCAAATAATATTTAGTTAAATTTAAAAAATAGTTGCCCCGAAGACTTTGACCTCATCTCCCTCTTCTCCAAGGACAAGTCGGCCTAAAAAGTCTCCTGGTATCTCTGTGCTGTTTTGTTTATAGATAACAGTTACGTACAAGCCTCTTCTTAGACAGCCTATTGCCTTACACCCCTCTTTAAGGCTTGAGATTAGCTTATTGCTTGCCCATTGCTTGCCAAGCTCTACTTCGTTGGCCCCGTAAAGCATTTGTGATGATAAATCCCTGGTAAAACCACCATAATCTTTCATGTTGGAACATCTAACCATGTTATCCCAGATAGGATCAGCAATTTTAATGATTTCTTCGTCTGATTTGTCGACAATACTCATCTAAAATGGTTAGGAAGCTTGCTTCTTCTCTTTATCATCAACGATATGATAAACAGGCTTTTTCTCCATTTCAAATTTTCCAGTTTCAGGATCTCTTCTAGAAACAGTTAAACAATGCCAGTTTTCATCATCAAGTTTCATATGATCGCCTCTATAATAATAGCCTGGCCAACGCGTTTCTTCTCTAAATAAAGTGTGATGAGCAACACATTCTGATGTTACAGCTCTATGCTTAAGTTCCCATGCTCTCATCAATTGGTGATAATCTTCAGCTCCGACGTGATCTAAGTCCTCTTGAAGTAATTGTAGCTGTTCTAAGCCTTTTTTAAGAAGATTATCGTTTGTCATGTAATTATTTGTTAATCCACCACAATATTCATCCATAATTTTTTGTAGTCTTTGTAGTCCTTGTATAGGTAAAATATAACTTGGAGAAACAGTTCCTCCAGTAATTTCA
Organism: uncultured Pelagibacteraceae bacterium; assembly: GCA_902599485.1. Taxonomy (GTDB): domain Bacteria; phylum Pseudomonadota; class Alphaproteobacteria; order Pelagibacterales; family Pelagibacteraceae; genus Pelagibacter. The sequence goes on from CACKFP010000014.1 coordinate 13,138, forward strand.
TTTCTCCCCACAGTATAGTTCTCAATTGGCTTAAATATTTCCTCTTTAAGCTTCTCTAATTGTGCATCAGAAACTTCGATATCATCAGCTTTTTTATCTTGAATATATTTAACAGCAGCTTTAGATGCTAACCTTCCTTCTGTAAATGAACCAGATGAAAACTTATGAGCACTTCCACCAACTGCATCTCCTGCTCCAAATAATCCATCGATAGTCATCATTCTATTGTATCCCCAGAAATATTCGTCAGGTGCTATATCTTCTGGTCCACTAACCCAAGCTCCTGAACATGTAGCATGAGATCCCATTACATATGGTTCTGAAGTTGTTAATTCAGGATTTGTGTATTTTGGATCAATATTTTGAGATGCCCAAACTACCGCTTGTCCAACCGTCATTCCTAAGAAATTTTCCCATCCAACTGTTTCTAAGTGTGGATCTTGGAATGCTTCTTTTGTGACCATATGGATTGGTCCACCGCCTGCAGCTGTTTCTTGAATAAATGCGTGATTTCTCAAACAAGTTGGTGTTGGATGATGGTCTATATATTCTCCTACTAATTCTTTAGTAGCTTCATACCATTTCTTCTCATAGTTTTCGCCATTAGCGTTTTGAGTATATGTTTTTAAATGAAGGAAATATGCTCCAACTGGACCATAACCATCTTTAAATCTACAAAGTACAATTCTATTTTCCATTTGAGTCATTTTTGCACCTGCTTGAATAGGTAATGCATAAGCAGATCCATTACTCCAAGGTGCATACCATGTTCTACCCATACCTTCACCAACTGCTCTTGGTTTAAATATGTGCGATGCTCCTCCAGCAGAAACAACTACTGTTCTAGATTTAAATACATGAAAATTTCCAGTTCTAACATTAAAGCCAACTGCACCAGCTATTCTGTTTGGATTTTTTTCATCTTTTAAAAGATGAGTAATCATTATTCTGTTATAAATTTTATCAGCAGATTTTTTTGCAGCTTCAGCTACAATTGGTTTGTAACTTTCGCCGTGTATCATTATTTGCCACTTACCTTCTCTTTGATATCTTCCAGTTTCTTTATTTTTCATCATTGGAAGACCCCATTCATCAAACATGTGAACAGTTGAGTCTACATGACGTGCCATGTCATAACCTAAATCTTCTCTAACAAGACCCATCAAATCATTTCTTGCGTACCGTACATGGTCCTCTGGCATATTCTCGCCCCATTGCATTCCCATATAACAGTTAATAGCGTAAAGACCTTGTGCAACGGCACCACTTCTATCTATATTTGCTTTTTCTACACAGATTATTTTTAAATCTCTTCCCCAATGTCTTGCCTCAAAGGTAGCACCTGTTCCAGCCATACCTCCGCCGACAACTAGTACATCACATTCTTCAATGATTGTTTTGTGCTTAGCCATTAATAATAAACGCCTTGCTTAAATGAATTCTTGTCTAAAGTTGGTAAATCTTTTTCAGTATTTAAACCATGTGGCTCATTATATAAAATTTGTGAATTAATCTCTCCTTGATTGGGAGTATCAGCTTCAGCTAATTTTGGTATGAATTTTCCCCAAGGTTTTGTTGTTATTGGTGATACAAAATTCTTCTCTGTACCATTTCTAAATTTAATTCTCCAAGAGATAGTTCCTTTTTCTTCTTCTCTTCTAACTCTAACACTATGACCCATTGGAGCAAAGTCAGCATATCCTCTTACATCAATTGCATGATTGGGACATGCCTTAACGCATGAATAGCATTCCCAACAAAAATTTGGTTCTATATTTTTTGCTCTTCTAATAGTTTCGTCTATGTGCATGATATCTGATGGACATATATCTACACAATGACCACAACCATCACATCTCGTCATATATACAAAAGTTGACATATCTACTTATTACCTTTCTTTAAAATATTATCAATCATATTAATAGTGCTTTGGTGCCTCACGTTTAATTCCAAGTCCAAATTGTTCTGGAGCATCTGCAGGTGGAGGTAGGTTATCTCTAGAACCATCTGCCTCTGCTAAATTTTTTTGGATTGCAGCACCTGGTTTGTAGAACATATGAGCAAATTTAGACCAATAAACTCCTCCAAATAAAACTATGTTAGCAACCGCAAACAAAATTAAAAATAAAATACTTAAACCAGTAGATCCTGAATATTGGAAATACGACCAAGCTAAACCAAACGTAGAAGATAATACTAAAGCTAAAACAAATAAATCTGCTTTTATGATTCTAAAAACTGAGTGAGCTTCAGCAGATACATCTACTCTTAAAAAAAACCAAAACCAATATGCTCCAAGGCAAGTTAAAATTGCACCAGCGTGCCAAATGATTGGCCATATAGATGGTGTTACAGCATTTGGAGAAGAATATCCAAATATCATTACACCTGACCCGATCCAAAATAATATCGTTCCATACATTCCTAATACATGTGCAAATCTTCTTTTACCTAAACCTAATTCAGATGTAGTTCCAATATCATGTACAACTGTTTTTGAAATTATCGCTGTTTTTTCTCCAAGGCTTAATTCTCTACTCGCTGCTTTTTTTGCTTTTTTAGCATTATTAAAAAAATATTTTACATTCTTCTTATGAATAATATCCATCAGTGTTCCAATCACTACTAATGCTAACATCAACAAAACGAATGCTTGCAAAGCAATTGAAGGAACTGTTGAGGAAAGTACAGCAAATGGATTTGTTGTGAACATATTATTATCTCCGCTAAATATAATACTAATCTGAGTTCTTAATCTATAAAAAATATTAGTTCAACTGACTAATAATCTCATCTCAATAAAAAAATGTTAATAAAAGTTACTTTTTCCTCACATAATGCTGTTTAGAGGAGATTACAGCTCTAACACCTCCTTGAGGATTTTTAACATCATTTTTTCGTCTTGGAATCAAATGAATATGACAATGATTAATAGATTGTCCAGCAACCTTGCCGGAGTTGGTGCCAATGTTAAAACCCTTTACAGATTTATCAATCTTTTCAATTTTTTTTTTTAATTTTTTTATTAGCTTATTGCACGCTAGGATTTCTTTTGAGGTTAGATCAAAATAGTTTTTAACACACCGCTTTGGAATTATAAGTGAATGAAATTTTGATACAGGGTAAGTGTCAGTAGTTGCATAAGCTAGTTTGTTTTCAAAAAGATATTCCTTTTTCTTTGTAAAACAGAATATGCAAGGGTTATTAGGATTTCTCATAAATAATTACTCAATTTTTTTTGTTTAAGTATTTGAGTTTTATATTTACTTACAAAAGTTTCATAAGATTTATATTTTTTTCTATTCCAGTTTTTCCCTTTTATGGATGAAACTGTGGAAACTCCCTTTCCAGATCCAATTAGAAGTATTTCCTCATATTGATTTAATTTATTTATATTAATATTAGTTTTTTTTATCTTAAATTGCTTTTCAAAAAACTTAAGATTAACTCCTCGATAAAATTTTCTTATAGGTGAATAATATTTATTATCTTTTATAAAAATAATATTTGAAGTTCCTGTTTCTAGAATTTTTCCATTTGAGCAAAGAGCAATATCAGATTTTGTATTATCCATTTTAGATAAATTTTTTAAAATAAATTTATACTTCAGATTTTTATGCTCAGGCTTAATTCTATTATAATTGACCAACTTTAACTGGAGATTTTTTTTAATTTTTAATTTATCTCTTAAAGAAATGGAAATTAAACTTTTGGTAACTGCAATTCGCAATAAATGATTATAATTTTTTTGTTTATTTAAATTCGATTTAATTATTTTAAATATATTTCTTTTTAAATTATGATCAAAGATTTTGTAATTTTTAGTAGATTTAATGAGATTTGTTATGTGTTCTTTAAAAAATAAAATCTTTTGAGGTTTTCCATAGATCCACATAGTTGTGAATACCCCGTGGGCATTCCATAGATCTTTAAATTCTTTTTCTTTAAGATCTTTTCGACTGTAAGATTTTTTTAATAAGAATTTTACCATTTGTTGTTAAAAAAGATTCTGGATGAAATTGAAAACCATATACATCATCTCTTTTATTTTCAAAAGCCATAGCAATATTAGTTTTAGCGCATCTCATGGTAATATCAAAATTTTCTTTGGTAAATGGCTCTTGAAGCTTAAGTGAATGATATCTTCCGACTTTAAATTTGGAATTCTTTCTAAAGATGGATTTATTCGAAACAACTTTTACTTCAGATTGATAACCATGGAATATTCTCCTTTGTTGAATAATTTTGGCATTTTCACAATGTAATATTTGCTGATACCCTAAGCAAATTCCTATGATTTTTTTTCTTCCTTTAAATTTATTATAAATTTTTGAAGTATTAGGATAATCTTTGGGTGAACCTGGTCCAGGAGATAATACAATTGTATTAGATTTATTTAATAAACTGTTATTTATTTCAAAATAATTTGAACAATAAACTTTATCAAACTGAGAGAATTGATGAACTACATTCCATGTAAATGAATCCTGGTGGTCTATTATATAAATCATTTAAATAATTCTAATAATGATTTTGCTTTGATAAAATTTTCATTGAATTCTTTTTTTGCTGCACTATCTAATACAACTCCAGACGCTGCAGATATTTCTGATGTATTTTTATAATTTAATATAGATCTTATTATTATGTTAAATCTCATATCTTTATTAAATTTTATATAGCCAAAACTACCTGTAAAAATATTTCTATTCTCTTTTTCTTGTTGATTTAATAATTCCAAAGTTCGTACTTTGGGACAGCCTATGACTGACCCACCTGGCATCATAGATTTGATAATATTTTTTATAGTCATACCTTTTAGTAAGCTTCCAGATATAGTTGTAACATAATGAAATAAGTGCCTGTATTCCTCAACATACTTTTCTTTATCAATTTTTACTGTACCTGGAATACAAACTCTGGATAAATCACTTCTTTCCATATCAACAATCATATTATGTTCTTTAGTCTCTTTAATGTTATTTCTAAAAAACTTTAAGGCACTAGATCTGCTCGTTTTTTTACTTTTTCTTAATGTGCCAGCAATAGGCTTAGTAATGATTTTGTTACCTTTT
>CACKFP010000015.1 GCA_902599485.1 uncultured Pelagibacteraceae bacterium
AGATTTAAAAAATAAGTTTTCGTTTAAATTTAGTTTTAATTTATTTGCGATTGACAAATTAATTCAAAAATTTTTTCAAAATATAGAATCTAGATTAATTCGTTTTAAAGAAATAAGAGCTGAGGAAAAAAGACAAATTAAACTAGAGAAAATAGAACAGGCAGAAAAAGAAAAAATCGAAATTGAGAAACAAAAGAAAGCAGATGAAGAAGCTTTTTTAAAAGAAAAAGAAATACAGTTAAAAGAAGAACAAAAATTAGAAAGAGAGAGAGCAAAAGATATAAAATTATTTTTAAGAAAAGAACAGGCCATACTAAGAAAAGAGCAGGCGGAGAGACAAAAGAAATTTTTACAAGAATTAAAATTAGAAAAACAAATAGAAAAGTTTAGAATAAGAGAGGTAAAAGAATTAGAACAATTAGAAAAATTAGCTTTAAGAGAAAAGAGAGAGGATTATTCAGGATTACAAGAACGTATAGAAAAACTAAAATTAAAATACCAACAAATAAGAGATCAGAAAATAAGAGAACGAGTCGAGGCGCTAGGTGTAGAAACACAAGAAGGAGACGATAGAGCAAAATTACTTCAAAGAGAAAGGGAGTATACTTTAGCTAGGCAAAAAATTGAGTTTGCACTTGAAAGCTTTTACAGAAGTGCGAATAGTTTAGTTTTTCAACTTAATAAAAGATATATAACTAAACATATGTCTATCTTGAGATGTATAGATAGAAGATTTGAAACCGGAGAGATTTTCATAAAATGGGATGAGACAATAGATGATGAGTGGTTAATACTAATTTATATTAAAAATAATTCTCCAGATGAAGGTATAGTCATTGAAGATAAAACAAATGAAGAAAAAAATATTTCACATGAATTTAAACCAAGTGAAATTTTTAGAGCCTCAGATTTAATGGTAGATTCATTAACGCAGCTGATTGCAAAAAAAAGATCTAAGAATAATTAAATTTGTTGGTCTTTGATAATTTTTTCTATTAACTTAATATTTTCTCCGCTTTTAATTAAAGGATAAATTGACTTTGCTTTTCTCAAGTCATCAATTGCTTTTTCATATTCCTTTAAGCCTAAGTATATCTGAGCTCGCCCGGATAATGCTCCAAAATGTCTTGGCTCTAGATCTAAAACTTTCTCAATATCATCTAACGATTTCTCATAATCACCTAATATAAATAGCAATGTGGCTCGCTTATTCCAACCCTCCGCCCATTTTGGATCCTCATTAATCACATCAGTAAATAGTTTTAATGCCATTCTATACTGCTGATGATACATGGAATAAGTTCCATTCTCTAATTTGTTCGTCAGATAATCATTGTTTGGGTGTCTTGTCCATTTATTCCAAATTTGATCCTCTAGCTTTTCTGCTTGTTGTAAATTTTTTGCGTTAAGCAATTCTTTAAACAATATATTTAAATTGTCTGAATACACATTATTTATACTTACAAATAAAAATATAATTATAAAACTTATATGTTTTTTAATCACTGACATATACAGATACTCCTCTAGAATTAATATCTACATCAAATTTTTTATGCAATGGTGGAAAAGCTCTTTGAGAACAATCTAGTCTATCACAAGTTCTACATGAAACCCCTACAGGTATCTCTGATTTTTTATCATTCAAATCTAAGTTTTCAGTATAAACAAAATCTCTTGCATATTTGGCTTCACATCCAAGTCCAATAGATAACATACTTTTTTTTTGTCCATATCTTCCTATACCTTTTTCAACAGTTCTTGCTATACATACATACTTTTCGCCATTAGTCATTTTACTTACCGCAGCCTGTATAACACCAGGTCTAGAAAAAGCTGAGTACACATTCCATCGAGGACAAGCACCACCGTAACGTGGTATTTCTATACCTGACAATGAAAATCTTTTTGAAATATTACCAGCTACATCAACTCTCAAAAAATGAAATGGAACCCCAGGTAATTTTGGATCATTCAAACATGTGACCCTGTGTGTGACTTGTTCGAACGAAGTTGCAAAAGTATTTTGCAATAACTCTAAATCATATTTAAGTTTTTTACATTCAGAATGAAATAATTTGTAGGGCATTAAAATTGCTGCACCACAATAATTTAATAAAGCAACTTTTGTTAATTTTTTTGATTCTTCATTTGGATAATTAAAAGTATCAAGATAAGAATTTATTATGTCACTAGCCCCCTCTTGTGCAATTTGAGCTGCAGCATGTAATTTCTTTGTTTCCAAAGACAAATAATCAGACAATAGCAACTTTCTATTTTTTTTATCATAAATTTTTGAAAAGGGTTTTCCTTCCTCAGGAATTATATCTTGTACTTCAATTTTATACTCTGATTTTAAATAATCACATAAAGCAATATATCTTGTTCTATTATTTTGTTTTATTTGCTCAAAGATTTGATTTGCAAATTCCTCTAGTTTTGGAAAAAAATTTCTATTTTCTTGCAAAAAATCTGAAATTACTTCTCCAGGAAATGAGTTTTTTCTATTATCTACAATTTTTCCTGAAAGTTTTTCAATTTTGTTAACCAATTCATGATCTTTTTTTTTCAAAATGTCTCCTAATCTTATTAGAGCTTTACCAATTTTTGGATTACTATTTGCAAGATCTTTAACTTCTGGACCAACTATATCCAAATCTTCAAAAAGTTGATCATCAAGCAATTCTGAAATTGTGTTGACCATATTGATATCTGATTTATTTGTTAGATCGCTAATGTTGATGCTTAACTCCTCACAAATTTTTAAAAGTAATTCCCCGTCAATTTTTCTTTTACCTCCCTCGATTAAAGCTAAATAACTTGGTGAAATGTTAAGTTGCGAGGCTAGTTTGTTTGCCTGCATGCCTAGCTGTCTTCTAAAAGCTTTTATTTTTGGACCAATGTTTAATTCTACTTGACTCATTTACCATTTGTAAACTTTGTAAATTATTATTTACAAAAAATTTATTGTATTTACTAGATTTTTAACATTTTTTGTGGATTTTGTAAATATTGTAAATTATAAAGTTTACATGGACAAAAAAACTATAAAAAACATTGAAGCTAGTTCTCAAACTACAAATCACCAAGAGCACCAAGAGCATAGAAGCAGAGGGGTTTATTTAAGAGATGACCACTGCGATTGGGGATCAAGTGGAATGAATGAGTTTACAGAAGAATATAACGATAAGTAAAAGAAATTAGTTTTAAGGAGGAATAATGTCAGCCGAGAAAATCTCGTACGAGTTGAAAAGATTTGCAGGAATACAAAGGGATTATAAGCCAGAAGAAGTAGAAAGGTTAAGAGGATCCATTAAAATTGAGTATTCAATGTGTAAACAGCAATCTCAAAAGCTCTGGAGATTGTTAAATACAGAGCCATATGTAAACACACTTGGGTCTTTGTCGGGAAATCAAGCCGTTCAACATGCAAAAGCAGGTTTAAAAGCGATCTATTTAAGTGGTTGGCAAGTTGCAGCAGACGCAAACAGTGCTGGTGAAATGTATCCTGATCAATCTTTATATCCTTACGACAGCGCACCTAAATTAGTTGAGTCTATGAATAATTCTTTAATTAGAGCTGATCAAATTCAGCATATGGAAATAGCAGATGGAGATATGAAAAGCAGCGAAAGAACTGATTACATGTTGCCAATTATTGCAGATGGCGAAGCAGGATTTGGTGGGCCGTTAAATGTATTTGAGCTAACAAAAAAATTTATAAAAGCTGGCGCAGCCGGAGTTCATTTTGAAGACCAACTAGCTAGTGAAAAAAAATGTGGACATATGGGTGGTAAGGTACTTGTTCCTACTGGAACCATGGTCCGAAATCTAAAAGCAGCAAGATTGGCAGCTGATATTGCCGACGTTCCTCTCATTATTCTTGCAAGAACAGATGCCAACGCTGCGAAACTAATAACAAACGATTTTGATGAAAATGACAAACCGTTTTTAACAGGAGAAAGATCACCTGAAGGCTTTTATTATGTAAAAGATGGTATTGATCAAGCAATCTCAAGAGGGTTAGCTTATGCACCTTACGCGGATTTAATATGGTGTGAAACTGCAACACCTAACTTAGAAGAAGCAAAAAAGTTTGCCGATGCAATACATGCAAAATTTCCTGGCAAGATGTTAGCTTATAATTGTTCTCCATCATTTAATTGGAAGAAACATTTATCTGATGATGAGATTGCAACATTTCAAACTAAAATTGGAATGATGGGGTATAAATTTCAATTTATAACTTTAGCAGGTTTTCATACACAAAATATTGCTATTTTCGAGCTAGCAGAAAAATATAAAAAGGAAGGTATGACTGCTTACTCTAGAATACAACAAAATGAATTTGCTAGAGAAAAAGATGGATATACCAGTGTAAAACACCAACGAGAAGTTGGCACTTCTTATTTTGATGCAGTTTCCAATACAATAAGTTCTGGAAAGAGCTCAACAACAGCAATGGCAGGTTCAACAGAATCTGAGCAATTTTAATTACTCTTTAGCTTTTGGATTTGATCCCAGGCTGAATTAATAGCTCTCATTTTCTTTTTACTTTCCTCAATAACTTCCTGAGGAACTCCTTTACTTAGAAGTAAATCTGGATGATGTTCTTTACTTAATTTTAGGTATCTTTTTCTAATATCTGTAAGATTGTCATCGGGTTTGCTCTCTAATACCACATATGGATTGAGTTTATCTGATGATTTCCTACCCTCAACTATTCCATTGAACTGGGCATCACTAAGACCAAATAATTGGGAAACATGTTTTATCATTCTAAATTCTTGATCACTTATATTTCCATCAGCTTCTGCAATATAAAATAATATATTAATGACTTCTTCCAGCACATTTATATTTCCTTGATAGATCTGAGCTATTTGTTTTGCATATGGTTCGTAACCAGTGCTTTCTTCTTTAGCTTTATTAAAAATTTTTCCAACTTGATCTAATTCATGTTCTGGTATTTTGAGTTTATCTTTTACCGCTATTAATTCCTCTCTACTAACCTGGCCGTCTGCTTTACTCAGTTTGGCCGATAAAACTATAAGAGCTAATGCAAAAACTTGTTGAGGTTGTGCAAAAGATTTAAATGTTGATCTCGATCTTGATACTTTTCCACCAATTAAGGAACCCAATAGCATCCCAAACGGTCCTCCTAAAGAAAAACCAATCATCCCACCAATTAAACTTCCCCAGATAGACATATAAAAAAAATTTAATATAATTTAATATATTTATGTTCTCAACTTTTTTAGCTTTAACTTTTTTATTCTTAATGTTTATGTGGTCATTGGCCTGGGTAAATTATTATAATAAACTAGATAAAAGATTTGGTTCGTCTTTATGGAGATGGAGTTATGACTATCCAGTGCCAGGTGATAGAGACATTTCTTTTCTTGATGATAAAAAATTTGTTATTTTAAGAAGAAAGAGAAATAGAGCAGTTACAGTTATGTATTTTATTTTATTTTTCTCTTTTTTTATATTTTTATCTTTTGTAACCCAGATTTTATACGCTATTCAACATTAGTTTAGTTGGTGTTTATTTTTTAAATACAAAAAGAATGCTACAATTTCATATCCAACATAAAATAACTGGTAAATGACAGGGAGTTTAAAAAATTTATAAAGAAACTTGTATTTTGGAATACTTTTCCAAATAAGTAAAAAAGCATCAATACCCACATAGATTTTTCCATCTTGTTCTACATGAAGTCTTCTTAGAAGCTCTTTATCAGTTTTTTTTGTTTCTAATTCAGCATTTTTATTTTTAGTTATGTCTATCCAATTCAAATTTTCTATGTTTTCTTTTTTATAAATATTAATTTCTGCTCTGCAGATTTTGCATGAATTGTTAAAAAAAACCTTCATAATTAAACTATATTTGAATATTTTATTTTTACAAATGTGCCAAATAAGCAGTTGATATATTAATAATCACTACTACATTCTTCGAATGTCAAATTTCTTCAAAGAAACAGATATAGATACATCACAAGCTGAAGCAATTGTTACTGAAACCTTAAAAAATTGTGATGACGGAGAATTATATTTAGAAAATCATAAATCTGAGTCTATTGTTTTAGATGATAATAAAATAAAGAGTTCAACTTATAATTCTGATCAAGGATATGGTTTCAGAGCTGTTACAGGCGAAGTTGTTGCATACTCTCATTCTAATGATATTTCAAAAGAGTCACTAAGAAAATCAAGCGATAATTTAAAAGATACGTTAAAGTCAAAAAAAGGAACCTACAACCATGAAATTCCTAAAACTAACAGCAAATATTACGAAAATATTAATCCTATTGAAAGCAAGACTTTCGATTCAAAGATAGATTTGCTGAAAAGCGTTAATAACTATTTAAGATCAAAAGGCTCAATTGTAAATCAAGTAACTGCAAATTTTTTGGGTGAACATAAATCAATAGAAATTATTAGGTCTGATAATCAAATTTTGAAAGATGATAGACCATTAGTCAGATTCAACGTTTCCGTTGTATTAGAAAAAGATGGAAAAAAAGAAACAGGTGTTTATGGAGTTGGAGGAAGACAAAGTTATGATGATTATCTAAAAGATGGAAGCTGGAAAGATGTTTGTGATGAAGCTTTTAGAATCGCAAATGTCAATTTAGAAAGCAAACCAGCGCCAGCAGGAGAAATGAAAGTTGTTTTAGGTCCTGGATGGCCAGCAATTTTAATTCACGAAGCAATCGGACATGGTCTTGAGGGAGATTTTAATAGAAAAAAAACTTCAGCGTTTCATAGTTTAATGGGGCAGCAAGTAGCTAGCGAAGGAGTTACGATTGTAGATGATGGGACCTTACATCAAAGAAGAGGAAGTTTAACGATAGATGATGAAGGAACGCCTACTGAAAATACAGTTTTAATAGAAAATGGAATTTTAAAAAACTATATGCAAGACCGTTTAAACGCTCGTCTGATGGGAACTAAGTCAACAGGTAGCGGAAGAAGAGAAAGTTATAAACATGTGGTTTTACCAAGAATGAGAAATACAATGATGTTGTCAGGCAAATATTCACAAGATGAAATGATAAGTTCAGTTGATAAAGGTATTTTCGCTGTAAGTTTTGGGGGAGGACAAGTAGACATAACTTCAGGAAAATTTGTTTTTAACTGTACGGAAGCATATGAAATCAATAATGGCAAAATAGGATCACCAATCAAAGGTGCTACATTAATTGGAGATGGGCCGTCAATTTTAAAAGAAGTTTCATTAGTTGGCAATGATATGAAATTAGATCCAGGTATTGGGACATGTGGTAAAGCTGGACAAGGTGTTCCAGTAGGAGTGGCTCAGCCATCAATTCTTATAAATAAGATGACTGTTGGTGGAACAAAACTTTAATCTAAATGATAAGGGATCAGGAATTTTTAAAAGATATAGCGTCTTATTGTATTGAAAACTCTAAAAAACTAGGAGCAACAGATGTGGGTGTAAAAGTAATTCACTCTGTCTCAGAAAATGTTAGTTTTAGAAATAAAAAGTTAGACGAGTCAAATAGAGCAGATAGTTTTGCTGTCAATTTAACTACTTATATAGAGAAAAAAAAATCAAGCATTAATTCATCAGATTTATCTAAATCAAACTTAGAAAAACTAATAGAACGTTGTATTGATGCTACAAAAATTACTCCATCAGATGAAAATAATTCGTTACCAGATAAAGATTTAATGTCTAAAGAGATAAGAGACCTTAATCTCTATGATGAAACACATTATCCAAATGATAAAAAGATTGAATTTTTAAAAAAAGTTGAAGAGACAGCATCAACGGACGAGAAAATAGTTAATACTGAAGCTGGTTTTACTGAAAATAAAAATAATTTTATACTCGCAAATAGCAATGGTTTTTTAGGTGGATACAAAACCTCAAATTTTTCATCTTCATGTGTAGCTGTATCAAAAATTAACGGTGCAATGGAAAGAGATTATGAGTTTGGTAGCACAAGATTCTTGGAAGATATGATGGAACCAGAAGAAATTGGAAAAATAGCTGCCGACAAAGCAATAAAAAAGTTAGGTCCAAAAAAAATCAAGAGTGAAAGAATTGGCGTTATATTCGATAAAAGAATTTCCAAAGGAATACTAAGCACACTAGCAAGTGCAATTAGTGCGAGTGCTATTGCAAGGGGAACTTCTTTTTTAAAAGATCAAATCAATTCTGAAGTTTTTCCAAATTCAATTAATATCATTGATGATCCAAAAATTGAAAAAGGATTAGGTTCCCAAAACTTTGATAGCGAAGGGGTTGAAACCAATTCTTTGAAACTAGTTGAGAATGGTATTTTAAAAAATTATTTAATTGATACTTATTATGGTAAAAAGTTAAATTTAAAATCTAATGGTAGGTCTGGAGGAACAACAAACTTATATTTTGAAAACGGTACCTTAAGTTTTAAGGATTTGCTAAATTCAGAAAAAAAGTTTCTATATATAACAGAGACTATAGGCCATGGAGGCAATATTATTACAGGAGATTACTCAGTTGGAGCGTCAGGATTTATGGTTGAGGATGGAGAATTAACTTACCCAGTAAGTGAAATAACTATAGCTGGAAATTTTAAGGAAATGTTTAAGAATATTACTTTGGCAAATGATTTAGAGATGAAGTACTCAACAAATGCTCCTACTTTGTTGATTGATCAAATGACAGTAGCGGGAAAATAATTATTGAATTTTTTTTAGTCTATATTCCCATAGACCCATTCTTTTATAAGCCACTTTTATAATCAATGCTTTTTTCTTATCGTACCATATTTCAAAATTTAATTTTTTATCATCAGATAGATTTGGGTTGGTAGAAAAAAGTCTAAAATGTTCTACATCATATTCTTTATTATAAAGTTTAATTTTTCCTTTTCCTAAAAATTCTATGTTTTGTTTTTTTACACTTCCAGATAATGGACTTATTTGTGTTTCAGTTTGCAAAATTCTATGATTCCACCAATTACCGATTATATTTTCTCTATCCGCCTCACCCTTATATGATGATCCATCAATTATAAACTTCTCTTTTCTTTCATCAAAAATTAAATTTACATATTTTCTCTTATTGTTTTGAAATGTTTCTGAGTTAAATGAAATTAATTGGTCTCCAATATATTCTTCAGTACCTCTACTATTTATAGAGAATACTGTAACACCCAATAATTTCACTTCAAAATTGGTTGTATTTCTTACAATAAATTTATTTTCTTCTTTTTTAAATGTGAAAATACTTTCTCCAATTTTTTCATCATCTTTAAATATCTCCATTTCTATTTTTGAATAATTTTTATAGTGATCAGTATGTGCTTGTAAAAAAAGAGGAGATAAAACTAATAATATTACTAAGAATTTTCTCATTATTTCATATTATTTTAACTAACTTGTCAGAACTTTATATAGAATTTTTATGTTTAAAAGATAAATAGTCTAAAGAATTATGTTTTTAACCATTAAAAATATTCCCTCAAAATCCTGGAGCTCAGAAAAACCTTTAAATTTAAAACCTAAATTTACAACTTTTTTACTTTTATGTGTTGGATTAACTTTATTTGGGTTGGGTGAGGGCCTTTTATTAGTTTCTACGACTGGCAATTCTCCATGGTCTGTTCTTGCAGAAGGGTTATCAAACATATTAAATATTTCGATTGGTTTATCTACATTAATAATAAGTATTGTTGTTTTGGGGTTTTGGTTTCCACTAAAACAAAAACCAGGAATTGGTACAATTTTAAATATTTTAATTATAGCAGCCATAATTGATTTGACGCTTTTTCTCTTTGATCCTCCTTTGGCTACTTTTTCAAAATATATTCTTGCTGTATTTTCTGTTTTACTTGTCGGTTTAGGAAGCGGCATATACTTAATTGCAAATTTAGGTCCTGGTCCTAGAGATGGATTGATGACAGGTCTAACAAAAAAAACGCAACTTCCTATTGCTTTAATTCGAGCTACTTTAGAAATTTCAGCTGTTATATCTGGTTGGTATTTGGGAGGAACTGTTGGTTTGGGCACTATAATATTTGCATTTGGGATAGGCCCCGCTGTAGCTTTAGGAATTTATATTGTGGATAAAGTTACGAAGTAAATGTTTTTAGTGGACAATTAGTCGATTGTTAATACTGAATAAAAATTGTAAATATAAATCATGTCTATAAAAAATTGGATGAAAGAATCAGCAAATATACTATTTGACGATAGTAAAAATGATTTAAGAGCTCTTCCCAAAACTGTGAGACTACAAATATTATTAGTTTTAAGTTTTATATGGACAACAGTATTTAGTTTATACGTATTTTCATATGCCACTTTTGCATTTGGTTGGGCAGGTACATATGTTGCTCATATAGGTTTAATATTTGCTGTTTATTATACGTTTAAACAATTTCATAGAGCTGAAGCAAAAGCTGTTAGTGTTTTTAAGACAAAAAATTTTGATCCATTTAAAGTTATGACAATCGTTTTTGTCATAGTTTTTATTTTTGTTTTCTCTAAAGGAATTGAAGTATTGACAAGAACAAACTCTTACTCAATTCCATATGACGGACCTAGTAAATCAGCGTTTGAAAAGTGGCTGCCTTTAACCAAAAATAAATCTGAATAATAATTTTTTAAGAAGCTTCTGATAATTTAGAGAGTTTTTTTCTCTCGTGAGGATCAAGCACAGCTTTCCTTAATCTGCATGAATTTGGCGTAATTTCTAGTGCTTCATCAGAATTTAACATGCTCAGTTGTTCAGCAATAGACATCTTTCTTACTGGAGTTAAAACAACATTTTCGTCTGTTCCTTGTGTCCTCATATTTGTAAGTTTTTTACCTTTCATGACATTTATAATCATATCACCAGGTTTAGGTGACAATCCTACGATCATACCTGAATAAACTGGATCGTTATGAGTAACAAACATTTCTCCTCTTGCCTGTAGATTATAAATTGCAAATGCTACTGCTTTTCCTTGCTCCATAGAAATTAATGCACCATTTCTTCTGCCTTCCATATCTCCCTCAAATTTTCCGTAAGAATGGAATATTCTGTTTATTACTCCTGTCCCTTTAGTTAGAGTAAGAAATCTACTAGTGTATCCCATTAAACCTCTAGTCGGTGCATGAAAGATTAATCGTTTTTTATTTTTTCCAGTATCTTTAAGATCTATTAATTTTCCTTTTCTTTTATTCATCGAGTCTATAACTTTAGAAGAGAACTCTTCATCAAGATCCATAGTAATTTCTTCAATAGGTTCTAATTTTTCACCATTTTCATTTTTTTGAAATAAAACTCTAGGAGGGCTTACTGTCATTTCAAACCCTTCACGTCTCATTTGTGTCAATAATATTTCCAACATCAATTCACCTCTTCCGCTTATTTCAAATGAATCTTTGTTTTCATTTTCTGAAAATGAAATCCCGACATTATTTTGAGCTTCTTGAACTAATCTCTCTCTAATTTGAGTACTTGTAAGTTTTTTACCCTCAGTTCCAGCTAATGGAGAACTATTTACTGTAATCTTAATAGACATCGTTGGAGGATCAATCGGGGTTGCTTGAATTGGTATATCTACCTCAGTATCACATATTGTATCAGCAACATTTGCTTTTTCTAATCCAGCGATAACTACAATATCTCCAGCTTCGCCAATTTCTATTGGTACTTTTTTTGTCCCCTCGTATCTAAATATTTTAGTCAACCTTCCCTCATCAACTTTTTCTCCATCAAGATTAATTGCCTTGATTTGTTGGTTTGCTTTTGCAGTACCTTGAGAAATTCTACCAACTAAACTTCTACCCAAAAAACTGTCTGCATATAAAAGAGTTGAAAGCATTGCAAAAGGCTTGGTCTTGTCAAACTCTGCTGGCTTTACATGATCTATTACTAAATCTAATAATGGATTTAAGTTCTCTCTTGGGCCATCTATTTCGTTAGATGCCCAGCCAGATCTTCCACTTGCGTAAATAACTGGAAAGTCTAATTGCTCTTCGTTGGCATCTAAGCTTACAAATAAGTCAAAAGTCTCATTTAAAACTTCATCGGCTCTTTGGTCAGCTTTGTCTAATTTATTAATAACTACTATTGGTTTAAGGCCTTGTTTAAGTGCTTTAGCTAATACAAATTTAGTTTGAGGCATTACCCCTTCGGCTGAATCTATTAACAATAATGCACCATCAGCCATACTAAGAACTCTTTCAACTTCTGCAGCAAAATCCCTGTGTCCAGGTGTATCAATAATATTAATTCTAGAATCTTTCCAATTTATTGAAGCTGGTTTGGCAAGAATTGTAATACCTCTTTCCTTTTCAAGTTCGCCGGAGTCCATCAGTCTTTCATCAACAACTTCATTTTCTCTAAAAGAACCACTCTGTTTCATTAAGTTATCAATCAAAGTAGTCTTGCCATGGTCAACATGAGCAATTATGGTGATGTTACGTATCGATGTTGTCATTTGCGCGTTCTTATATATTCAAAATATTTTTTTTCAATTCAAAAAAAAAGGGCAGTAAAAACTGCCCTTTTTGAATTTTTTTTGAGTAAGATTGGGATTACATTCCCATTCCACCCATACCGCCCATACCGCCCATTCCTCCAGGAGGCATACCAGCTGCACCAGCGTCTTTTTCATCTGGTTTATCTGCTATCATTGCTTCAGTTGTTACTAATAAACCAGATATAGAAGCAGCATCTTGAAGGGCTGTTCTTACAACTTTAACTGGATCAATAATACCTTCTTTAAACATATCAACATATTGCTCTGATTGTGCATCGTAACCATTGCTAGGTTTGTTGGTTTCTAATAATTTACCAACAACTACTGATCCATCTACACCTGCATTTGTTGTGATTTGTCTAATAGGTGCTTGTAAAGCGCTTTTGACAATTTCTACACCAGCTTTTTGATCATCACCTTTTACTTTTAGACTATCAAGCTCTTTTGAAGCATAAAGCAATGCACATCCACCACCAACAACAATACCTTCCTCAACTGCTGCTCTTGTAGCGTTTAATGCATCCTCTACTCTATCTTTTCTTTCTTTAACTTCTACTTCAGTAGCACCACCAACTTTGATTACAGCTACACCACCTGCTAGTTTAGCAAGTCTCTCTTGTAGTTTTTCTCTATCATAGTCTGATGTTGTTTCTTCGACTTGAGCTTTGATTTGAGCACATCTTGCTTCAATATCAGATTTCTTACCTGCTCCACTTACAATTGTACTATTTTCCTTATCAACTTTTACACGTTTTGCAGATCCAAGATCATTAAGTTTAACATTTTCAAGTTTAATTCCTAAATCCTCAGAGATAACCTGTCCACCTGTAAGAATTGCTATATCTTCCAACATAGCTTTTCTTCTATCTCCAAAACCTGGAGCTTTTACAGCTACAACTTTTAGACCACCTCTCAGTTTATTAACAACAAGTGTTGCGAGCGCTTCACCCTCAACATCTTCTGAGATAATCATTAATGGTCTACCTGCTTGAACAACTGCTTCTAAAAGTGGAACCATTGGTTGAAGATTTGTTAATTTTTTCTCGTGAAGAAGAATTAGTGGATTTTCTAACTCTGTAGTCATTTTATCACCATTAGTAATAAAATATGGAGATAAATATCCTCTATCAAACTGCATACCTTCAACTACATCGAGTTCTGTTTCAATTCCTTTTGCTTCTTCAACAGTAATTACTCCTTCATTACCAACCTTCTGCATAGCTTTTGAAATCATTGCACCAATCTCTTTATCACCGTTTGCTGAAATTGTTCCGACTTGTGCAATTTCATCACTATCTTTTACTTTTTTAGCTGACGAAATTAATTTATTTTTTACATGGTCTACAGCAGCATCAATCCCTCTTTTAACATCCATTGGATTCATCCCTGCTGTTACATACTTGCAACCTTCTTTAACAATTGCTTGAGCTAATATTGTTGCAGTTGTTGTTCCATCACCAGCTTCATCGTTTGTTTTGCTAGCAACTTCTTTAACCATTTGTGCACCCATATTCTCAAATTTATCATCAAGATCAATTTCTTTTGCAACTGAAACACCATCTTTAGTTGTTCTTGGGGCACCATAAGATTTGTCTATAACAACATTTCTTCCTTTTGGTCCAAGAGTAACCTTTACAGTATTGGCAAGTATATCAACTCCCTTTAACATTGACGCTCTAGCATCTGAATCAAATTTAACTATTTTAGCCATTCTAAACTCTCCTTATTAATTATTTACCTGTTGCAATACCCATAATGTCAGATTCTTTCATTATGCTGTACTCTTTACCATCAATTTTAACTTCTGTTCCTGACCACTTACCGAATAAAACTTTATCTCCTACTTTAACGTCCATAGGTATTAGTTTTCCATCTTCAGTTTTTGCACCTCCGCCGACAGCAACAACTTTACCTTCTTGAGGTTTTTCTTGAGCTGTATCTGGAATAATTATGCCACCAGCAGTTTTTTCGCTGCTATCTAAAACTTCTATTAAAACACGGTCATGTAACGGTTTAAACTTCATACGAATTCTCCTTTAAATAAGCAGTCATATAGAGACATATTTAATAATTTTCAAGATCTTGAATAAAAATTATGGTCCAAAAAACCCAAGAATAAAGCATATTTTTAAGCTATACCTCAAGTATGTCCCAAAACTTAGACAAAGATGGATTAAGATCTAAAATAAATAGTTACGAATTATTTTTTATCGACATATGGGGAGTGATCCATAACGGATTACAAATTTTTGAAGATTCTATTGAAGTATTAGAAAATTTAAAAAAAAATAATAAAGAGTTTGTATTACTTACCAATGCTCCAAGACCAAATTCTACAGTTATTGATTTTTTAAAAAAAATAGGACTCAAAAAATATTATGAAGATGTATACACCTCAGGAGAAGCTTCATTAAAATATTTAATGGAAAATTTTCTAAATGCAAAATTTTATCATATTGGACCACCAAGAGATTTTGACTTATTTAAAAGATTTGAACAAAATAAAGTTAGTAATATTAGTCAAGCTGATTATTTTATTTGTACAGGGTTATTTGAAGATCATGAGACAAAACTTGAATATTATAAAGATTTACTTGAGAAATTTTCAAATAAAAAATTTGTGTGTACTAATCCAGACCTAATTGTTGATAGAGGAGATGTTAGAGAGTTTTGCGCTGGATCAGTTGCAAAAATATTTGAGGAAATTGGTGGGAAAGTAATTTACTTTGGAAAACCTTATCCTCCAGTTTATAATTTATCTGCTAACGTAAATGGTAAAAATGTTTTATGTATCGGAGATAATATGAATACAGATATAAAAGGAGCTAATATTCAAAATTTTGACAATTTGTTAATAACGAGTGGTATACATAAAAAAGAATTAAGTAGTTTAAATATTGATAAATTAGAAAAAAAATATGGAGTGAGTGTGAATTACACTCAAACGAAATTAAAATGGTGAACAAAATTAAAATTTATAAAAATTTTGAGATTTTAAAAAAACATCAAAATGCCATGATACTAATTGGTAATTTCGATGGATTACATTTAGGCCATCAAAAATTATTCAAAGAAGCAAAAAAATATAAAAAAAAATATAATTCCAAAATTGGAGTGGTGACATTTGATCCAATACCAAAAATGTACTTTAATAAAAGTATTACAAATTATCGACTTTCAAATCTTAACCAAAAAAGCAGATATTTTAGTGATTATAACGTTGATTTTTTAATAAATAAAAAATTTGATAAAAAATTCTCTAAAATATCTTGTCATAATTTTATTAAAAATATTTTATGCAAAAAGTTAAGCGCAGATTATATTTTTGTTAGTAATAATTTTAGATTTGGAAATAAGAGAGAGGGGGACGTAAATCTATTAAAAAAACTTCAAAAGAAATATGATTATAAATTAATTAACCCAAAACCATTATATAAAAAAAATAAAATTATTTCTTCAACATTAATAAGAAAATTAATCGAAAATGGTAATTTAAAAATTGCAAATCAACTTTTATCTAGAAATTGGTCAATAGAAGGTGTCGTTGAAAAGGGTAGAATGATGGGAAGAAAAATTGGTTTTCCGACCTGTAACATAAATATAAAAAACTATGTAATACCAAAAGTAGGAGTTTATGCAGTTGACGTTTATATCGAAAAAAACAGAAAAAAGATCAAAGGAATAGCAAATATTGGTTATAGGCCTACTTTTAATCAAAAAAAATTATTATTAGAGGTAAATTTATTTAAATTTTCTGGAAATCTTTATAATAAAAATCTAACTATTAATTTTACAAAATTTATTAGAGGAGAAACCAAATTTAAAAATATTGATGCTTTAAAAAAACAGATAAAGAAAGATATTAAAATTGCCAAAAGATAAAATATCATGAGCAAGGAACATATAAATCTACCTAAAACAAAATTCTCAATGAAGGCAAATTTGCCAAACAAGGAGCCAAATTACATTGAATTTTGGAAGAAAATTGACCTGTACAATTTGTTAAGAAAAAAAAGTAAAGGGCAAGAAAAATTTGTGCTCCATGATGGGCCTCCATATGCAAATGGAAATATTCATATGGGTACCGCTTTGAATAAAATTTTAAAAGACATAATTACAAAATTTCATCAAATGGATGGAAAGGACTCAGTTTATGTTCCTGGATGGGATTGCCATGGGTTGCCTATCGAGTGGAAAATTGAAGAACAATATAAAAAGAATAAAAAAAATAAAAATGATGTTCCGGTAATTGAATTCAGAAAAGAATGTAGGGAGTTTGCAAACAAATGGATAGATGTTCATAAAGGAGAATTTACAAGACTTGGGGTAATTGGTGATTGGGAAAACTACTATTCAACAATGTCATTTGATGCTGAAGCTCAAATAGTCAGAGAACTTGGAAAATTTCTTAAAGAAGGAAGCCTTTATAGAGGTTACAAGCCAGTTCTTTGGTCTACTGTTGAAAAAACAGCTTTAGCTGATGCTGAAGTTGAATACATGGATCATGTTTCAGATACTATTTATGCTGCATTTAAAGTGAAATTTTCAAATTTAGATATAATTAAAGGTGCTGACGTAATAATTTGGACTACAACTCCCTGGACTATTCCTGCAAATAAAGCATTAGCTTACAATGCTAGCCTTAAATATGTATTGCTTGAAATTAATGATAACAAAAATTTTGTTAACAGAAAAATTGTAATTGCAAAAGATTTATTAGAACCTTTTAAAAAAGATACCTCTATAGAAAATATTAAAGTTTTAAACGAATTTTTAGGAAAAGATTTAAATGGAACTATTTGCAGTCATCCATTTTCTAAAATGGAATATAATTATGATATTCCTATGCTTGAGGCTAATTTTGTCACTACTGAACAAGGAACAGGTATTGTACATTGTGCTCCGAGCCATGGACCAGATGACTTCAATCTTTGTTTAAATAATAATATCAAAGCAATTGAAACAGTTGATGGTGATGGAAAATATACAAGTGAAATTAAACTTTTTGAAGGTTTGCATATTTTTAAGGCTAATAACTTAATTATAGAAAAATTAGATGAACAAAAAAATTTAGTAACAAATGGAAAACTAACTCACTCTTATCCTCATTCTTGGAGATCAAAAGCTCCACTAGTTCATAGGGCAACGCCACAATGGTTTATATCAATGGAAAGTCACGGGTTAAGAGATAAAGCATTAAAAGCTATCGATAATACAGATTTTTATCCTTCCAAAGGAAAAGAAAGAATAAAATCAATGATTGAAACTAGACCAGACTGGTGTGTATCAAGACAAAGAGTTTGGGGTGTGCCACTACCAATTTTTATTTCAAAAAAAACTGGTGATGTTTTAGTTGATGATGAAGTATTTGAAAATATTGCAAAAATTTATGAAAAAGAAGGTTCTGATTGTTGGTTTAATGATGATTATCAGATCTTTCTTGGAGACAAGTATAAAGCAGAAGACTATGAAAAATTATCAGACATAGTTGAAGTTTGGTTTGACAGTGGATCCACTCACTCCTTTGT
>CACKFP010000016.1 GCA_902599485.1 uncultured Pelagibacteraceae bacterium
CCGGTTGTGTTGCAGTAAATACAGCGGCTGTTGCAGTTGCTGAGGCTCCATTCGGTGGAATAAAACAAACCGGTTATGGTCGTGAAGGTGGATCTATGGCTATAAAAGATTATCTTAACATAAAGTATACCCATATGGGTCTCAAAACTTGATTAAATGAGAAAAAATAAAGCCAAAGAAATAATTAAAAATGGCAATGCTGTAATCAATGGTTGGTTACAAATTCCAAGCACTGTTTCAGCAGAAACAATGGCTCAACAAGGATGGGACTCATTAACAATTGATATGCAACATGGGCTTGTTGATTACACAAATGCAATGCCAATGATGCAAGTTATTTCAGCAACAGAAGTCGTACCTTTGGCAAGAGTTAATTGGAATGAACCTGGTCAAATTATGAAAATTTTAGATGCCGGATGTTACGGAATCATTTGCCCAATGGTGAGTAATCGAAAAGAAGCAGAAAGGTTTGTTCAAGCATGTAAATATCCACCAGATGGATATAGAAGTTTCGGTCCTGTAAGAGGATTAATATACGGAGGACCTGATTACGCAGATCATGCAAATGATGAATTATTAAAAATGGCTATGATTGAAACTAAAGAAGCTTTAGAAAATCTTGATGAAATAATGAGTACCCCAGGCCTTGATGGTATCTACATAGGGCCTGCTGATTTAAGTTTGGCTATAGGAGAAAAGCCTGGTTTTGACAAAGGTGAAGATACTAAAGCTTATTCAGAAATACTTAGAATATTAGAGCATGCAAAAAAAAACAATATATTTGCTGGAATTCATAATGGAAGTACTGACTATGCAAAAAAAATGATTGAAAAAGGTTTTCAATTTGTAACAGTTGGAGCAGACTCCAGATTTATAAGTGCGAGTGCGAAAAATACAGTTGAAAATTTAAAAGGCACAGTGAAATCAGAATTATCTAAAGCCTATTAATAAATAAAGTATAAACATTTACGTATGAAAAAAATCTTAATAATAGGATCGATACATAATCATGGTATTGATCTACTAAAAGGAAATAAAAATTTTGAATTTGAAGTTGTAGACAATACTGATGCAGAATTTTTGAAAGATAAAATAAAAGACTGTGATGGAATAAGTATTAGAACATCTAAATTGTCAAAAGAAATTATAGACTCAGCTAAGAATTTAAAGGTGATATCTAGACATGGTGTAGGCTATGACAATATAGATCTTAAAGCAACCAAGCAAAACAATATCACATTAGCAATAACAGCTACAGCAAATGCTCAAGCTGTAGCAGAACATGTTTTATTCATGCTATTCAGCATTGCAAAAAGAAATAATATGTACAACGAGACTGTAAAAACTGGAAAGTTCAGTGATAGAACTAAGCTTCCTAAAACAATTGAGTTATGGAATAAAAATATCTTAATTGCAGGTTTTGGTCGAATTGGAAAATGTTTGCTTAAAAAATGTAAGGGTTTAGAAATGAATATTTTTGTTTATGATCCTTTTGTCAGCGAAGAGGAAATTAAAAAAGTTGGTGGTACTAAAATTAAAGATTTAAATGAGAGTTTAAATAAAATGGATGCAATTTCAATTCATATGCCTCTAAACGAAAATACAAAACATTTAATCAATTATGAAATGATAAAAAAAATGAAAAAAAATTGTATTTTAATTAATGCTGCAAGAGGTGGTATTATAAATGAAGAAGATCTTAATAAGGCATTAAACGAAGATTTAATTTTTGGTGCAGGGCTAGATGTTTTTGAAAAGGAGCCTCCATCTTTAGATAATCCATTGCTAAAAAATGAGAAAGCATTTTTAAGCCCTCATTCAGCAGTATTTACCGAAGAATGTTTGTCTAGAATGGGTATTGAAACAGTCCAAAATATTATTGATTTTTTTGATAATAAATTGGAAAAGTCAAAAATAGTTAAAATCTCATGAGTTTAAAATTAAAAAATTTTGGATTGTTAGAGTTTCTTATCATGATATCGGCTGTTTATGTTGTAGGAATGTTGATATGGACAGCGAGCACAAGACCTGAAGTTGAAGCTCGTGCAAATTTAGTAAAAGAAAATCATAAAAAAGTTGTCGATTTTATTAATGGCGAAATTAATAATTGCGGAAATAATGATGAAGGTAAAATAACAGCTTGGGGTGATCCATGTAATGCTGAATGGATAGCTGAAAAGGTTGTTAATCATATAAATGATAATCTTAAGATTGAAAATCCGTTTTCAGATGACAATAAAGTTAAAACAGACCCTGACCCGAGAATAAAAGCAGAAGGAAAAGCTGGTCAGTCAGTAGAAATGGGTGTTATTTTTATAATGTCATCAAATTTTCTAGCAGAACCAGGATCAGAATGGATAGTTGGTACTTGTTTTAAATCTCCATGTGTTGCTGCTGGTAATAATGAATTAACTTCTTTATATAGATAGCTAATAGTTTTCGATTTCTAAATTTGCACTTTTTAAAGTTTCAATCAGATATTTGTATCCAATTTTAGCATATTCAAAAGGATTTGCTTTTGCGGGATCTTGCTCCGCTTCTACAACTAACCAACCAGAATAATTTTGTTCTTTTAACAAGTCAAAAAAAGGTTTGTAATCAATACAGCCATCACCTGGAACAGTGAAGGCTCCTTCTAAAAAAGCCTGTCTAAAACTATAATCGTGATTTAATGAATTATCTAAAACATTTTTTCTCATATCTTTGCAATGTATATGAATTATTCTTTCTTTAAATTCTTTATAAATTTTCAAACTATCCCCTTTTGCAAATAACATATGTCCAGTATCTAAAGTTAGTTTGACACTACCATCTGTGTTTTCTAATAATCTTCTTGTATCTTCCTCACTTTCAATACAAGTTCCCATATGATGATGGTAAGCAAGAGGCATGTCTTGATCCTCTAGATATTTTCCCATTTCTGAAATTTTTTTATAATATTTTTTAGCCTCGTCTAAATCCATTTTAGGTCTTTTAGATAAATTTATATTTGGATCGCCTTGAATAGAACCATAAACTTCTGCAAAAACCATGCAGGGTGCCTTACAATCTTGAAATAGTTTCAATTGGTTTTGAATTTTTGTTTTTTCCTCTTCAAAAGTATTTTTTCTTAAATTTGCTCCATACCAACCAGAACATAATTTTAAATTATATTTATTTAATATAGGAATTAATTCTTTTGATGTTTTTGGAAATTTTCCCCCAGATTCTATTCCTTTAAAACCTGCCTCACTAGCTTCGGAAAGACATTGTTCAAGCGGAGTATCACCACCAAGCTCAGGCATGTCATCATTGCTCCAAGCTATTGGGGCTATACCTAATTTTACTGACATAAATAATAGTTTTGTTATGATATTAGATGCTTCAAAAAATTAAACCTAAAAAATTTAAACTTGGAATTGTTGGAGGAGGACCTGGATCTTGGATCGGGCATGTTCATAGGATTTCATCTAGATATGATGACAAATACGAAATAGTTGCAGGGGTATTTTCCAGAAGTGTTGATAAATCTAGGAAATTTGGACAAAGTATAGGTTTAGATAAATCTAGATGTTATTCAAATTACAAGGAGATGTCTGAAAAAGAAGCGAAAAGAAAAGATGGTATTAACGTTGTAGCAATAATGACTCCACCATCAAGTCATCAAATTATTGCAGAGAATTTTATAAAAAAAAATATACATGTAATTTCAGACAAACCATTTGCTGGAAATCTTAAGCAGGGAAAAAAACTATATAAAGCGATAAAAAATAACAAAAAAATTAAATATGCACTGACTCACAACTATTCATCTTATCCAATGGTAAGAGAGGCAAAAAATTTAGTGGAAAAAGGAAAAATTGGAAAAGTTGAATATATCAATGTTGAATATATTCAGGATTGGACAGATGGTAATAAAATTTCAAAAACAAATTCAAAAAAGGTTTTTAAATGGAAAGTTGATAAAAAAATTGTCGGTGTATCAGCAGTTCTCAACGAAATAGGATCACATGCATATCATCTAGCAATTTATATTACAGGCCTTAAAGGAGAAAAACTGATAGCCGATGTAAGTAAATATTCGAAGGACGTTAATATGGATAATAACGCACAAGTTTTTGTTAATTTTAATAATGGTGCTAAAGGAATTGTATGGACATGTGTAACAGCTAAAGGTGGTGTTTATGGTTTAAGAATTAGAGTATATGGATCTAAAGGAAGTTTAGAATGGGTTCAAAATGATCCAAATTATCTAAAATTTAATCCAAGCAAAGGAGCAGTAAAGTTTTTAGAAAGAGGTTATACAAAAGCAAATTTTTCAAAAAAATTTTCTAGAGTAAAATTTGGTCACCCTGAAGGTTATTTAGATGCTTTTGCAAATATATATAAGGAATTTGCTGAATATTTAAAAACAAATACAAAAAAAAGATTTTATTTTCCTAACGAAGAAGAGGGTTTGGAGACTGCTAAATTCATTGATGCATGTAAGAAATCATCATTAAAAAAACAATGGGTAAAAATTTAATTAACGTAGCATTATTCGGTTTGGGAAGAATAGGACTAATGCATGCAAATAATTTAATAAATAATAAAAATTTTAATCTTAAATATATTTTCGATATTAATAAGAAACTTGCAAAAAAAGTTTCAAAAAATCTAAATTGTCAAAATATTGAAAATCCTCAAATAGCATATAAAGATAAAAAAATTGATTGTATTTTTATCTCTTCCACTACATCAACTCATCTTAAATTTATATATGAAAGTATAAAAAGTAACAAAACAGTATTTTGTGAAAAACCTTTAGATTTAAATTTAAAAAAAATTCAAAATTACGAAAAAAAAATAAATAAATTTAATCATAAAATTCAAATTGGATTTAACAGAAGATATGATCCAGGTCATAGTTCTCTAAAAAATAATTTAATAAAAGGTAAGATAGGAAAGCTAGAGAAAATCATTATTACTAGCAGAGATCCAGCTGCTCCAGCTATAAATTATTTAAAAGCCTCAGGTGGTATTTTTAAAGATATGATGATCCATGATTTCGATCTAGCAAGATATTATGCGGGTAAAGATGAATTTGTTTCTATATTTGCTACTGGAAGCAATATTTCTAATAAATACTTCAATAAACTTAAAGATTTCGAGCTTGCTACGGCAATTTTGAAAACAAAAAATGGTGTTCAATGTATTATAAGTAATTCGAGACATTGTAGTTTTGGATATGATCAAAGGGTAGAGCTCTTTGGAAGCAAAGGAATGATTATTTCTGATAATATCAAAGAAAATGAGATTAGTTTGTATTCTAATAAAAGTACAAATGCACGTTCAAGCTTTAAACATTTTTTTATAGAAAGATACGATCAGGCATATAAAGAACAGTTAAATGATCTTGCCAAATTATTTAGATCAAATTCGAGACCTAAAAGTGGTTTTATTGATGGAAAGATTTCAATACAAATTGCTGAAAGTGCTATCCGGTCATTAAAATCAAAAAAGTTTGAAAAAATAAAATATTAAAAATCAACTTTAGGTTGAATACAACCTGCTGCTTTACAATCTAAATAAATTTATGTTAGCTTTAACGTTTAAAAGTTAACTTTTATTTAAGAGAGGAAATTAAAAATGAAAACAATAAAGAACTTTATATTAGCTGTTGCTGCATGGGCAATGATGTCTGTATCAGCATTAGCAACTGATATAATTGTTGTTTCACATGGACAAGCTAATGACCCTTTTTGGTCGGTAGCTAAAAATGGTGTTGATGCTGCTTGTAAAGATATGGGAGTATCTTGCAAATACACTGCACCTGGAACTTTTGACATGGTTGAAATGGCAAAACTAATAGATAACGCTGTATCACAAAAACCAAAAGGTATTGTAATTACTTTACCAGATGCAGCTGCATTAGGTAAATCTGTTAAAGCAGCAATAGCTGCTGGTATACCAGTAGTTTCTATGAACTCTGGTTCGGATGACTATGCATCGTTAGGAATTAGTGCACATGTAGGTCAAACTGAATTTGAAGCTGGCGTTGGTGGCGGACAAAAAATGAAAGCTGCTGGAGGAAAAAAAGCTTTATGCGTTAACCACGAAGTTGGAAACGTAGCGCTTGATAGAAGATGTGCAGGTTTCAAAAAAGGTTTTGGTGGATCTGTTGATATTCTTGGAACATCAAACGACCCAACAGAAATTCAAAAAGCTGTTGCTGCAAAATTAGGTGGTGGATATGACACTATTCTAACTTTAGGAGCTGGTTTATCTGGTGAAGCAGCATTAAAAGCTTTAGAAGCCGCTGGTAAAGTTGGAAATGTTAAATTAGGAACATTTGATATGTCACCTAACATGTTAAAAGCTGCTGCTGCAGGTAAAGTAGAGTTTTTAATTGACCAACAACAATATCTACAAGGTTATTTGCCTATAGCTATTTTTGCTCAGTACATGAGATGGGGAACAATGCCTGCTGGTGTAGTTATGACTGGACCTGGATTTGTTACTCCTGACAATGCTGCTAAAGTAATTAAATGGGCAGCTCAAGGTTATAGATAAAATCTATATTTAAGGCCTGACTAAATTTAATAGTCAGGCCTTTTTTCAAAATTTGAATGTCATTAAAATCAAAAAGTATTTCATCAAAAAGTAGTCTTAATGAAGACGAGCGTCTAAAAAAAATATCACCGCTAAGAGTTTTATTGAATAGGCCTGAGCTAGGTGCATTAGGTGGCTCGATACTTGTATTTATATTTTTTGGAATAGTTGCTGGCGATACTGGTATGTTTAGCGCCTATGGAATGCTTAATTTCCTGGATGTTTCAGCTAATTTAGGAATTATAGCAATAGCAGCAGCGATGTTAATGATTGGCGGTGAATTTGATTTGTCAATTGGATCAATGATTGGCTTTGCTGGGATTTGTATTGCAATTCCTGCGATTTACTGGGGTTGGCCTTTATGGATGAGTATAGTTTTTGCGTTCGCTATGGCAGTATTGGTTGGATACTTTAATGGCATAATGGTTGTCAAAACTGGTTTGCCATCTTTTATTGTAACACTTGCAATGCTTTTTATTTTAAGAGGTTTGACATTAGCAATAACAAGATTGATTACTGGTAGAACTCAAGTTCCAGGACTAAGAGTATTAATTGAAGATGATCCATTAGCTTGGTTATTTGCTACAGATACTTTTAAATGGCTTTTTACTTGGTTGGGATCATTAAAATTAATTGAACTAAGAACTGATGGAACTCCTCTTGCAACTGGAATACCTCCATCAGTTATTTGGTTTATTGCATTAACATTGTTTGCAACATGGATATTGATGAAAACAAGATACGGTAATTGGATCTTCGCATCTGGAGGCGATAAGGTTGGAGCAACAAATGTGGGTGTGCCTGTTGGAAGGGTAAAAATAAGTCTATTTATTGGTACGGCAGTCGCTTCTACTATTTTTGCTTGTATTCAAGTATTAGATGCGGGTTCTGCAGATACTATGAGAGGTACTTTAAAAGAACTAGAAGCTATTGCAGCTGCTGTTGTTGGTGGGTGTCTCTTAACTGGAGGGTATGGATCTGCAATAGGTGCTGCTTTTGGTGCAATTATATTTGGCACTGTATCTATGGGAATATTTTATACAGATGTTGACACTGATTGGTTTAAAGTTTTCTTAGGAGCAATGATGTTGATAGCTGTAGTGTTTAATAACTATATCAGAAAGAAAGTGACTGAGAGTAAATAATGTCAGAATATCTCGTTCAATTTAATAATATTAGTAAGTTTTTTGGGAAAGTAATAGCGCTTAAAGATGTCACTATGAGATTAAAAAAAGGTGAGATCATGTGCTTACTTGGAGATAATGGAGCAGGTAAGTCGACTTTAATTAAAACTTTAGCAGGTGTTCATAAGCCTGATGAAGGAGAAATTATATTTGAAGATAATAAAATTGTTTTTGACTCACCTAAAGATGCTTTAGATATTGGTATAGGAACAGTTTATCAAGATTTAGCATTAGTTCCTTTAATGAGTGTTACTAGAAATTTTTTTATGGGAAGAGAGCCTCAAAAAGGTATTCCTTTCCTTAAAACTTTTGATGTGGAGAAAGCAAATAAGATAGCAGCAGATAGAATGGGACAGATAGGTATCGATGTTAGAGATCCATCTCAGGCAGTTGGAACTATGTCCGGTGGTGAAAGACAATGCCTAGCAATATCACGAGCTATATATTTTGGAGCAAAAGTTTTAGTTTTAGATGAACCAACTTCTGCTTTAGGAGTTCATCAAGCATCAATGGTATTAAAATATATTGTAAAGGCCGCGTCTGAGGGATTGGCTGTAATTTTAATTACTCATAATGTACATCATGCTTACCCTGTTGGTAATAGTTTCACTGTACTTAACCGAGGAAAAAGCATGGGAACATTCCAAAAAAAAGATATTTCTAGAGAAAAGCTTCTTAGTATGATGGCTGGTGGTGAAGAATTAGACAAACTTGAAGTCGAACTTCAAGAAATGGATAGAATTCACAACAAAAATTAGATATTACGCCATATATCTTTACCATGACAAAATCATTTCCTTTGCTCTTTATATTATTATGGTCATCGGCATTCATATCTGGGAAAGAAATTGTTCAAAACGCTTCTCCATTTGCAGCTTTAGCATTTAGGTTTGGGATTGTAACAATTGGTTTTCTTGTATTTGCTTATCTCAGTAATGATAAAATTTTCGGAAAATTAAAAAATATTATTGAAAGTCTTTCAACAGGTATTTTATTTCATGGGATTTATTTAGGTGGATGTTGGTATGCATTTTCAATTGGGATGCCAGCTGCAATTGTAGCTTTAATAGTCACACTTCAACCGATTTTAACAAATATTTTATCTGGTCCTATTTTTGGAGAAAAAATATCTTGGAAACAGTGGGTAGGTATCAGTTTAGGTTTCATTGGTTCTGTCACTGTCTTAGGTATTGATTTTGGAAAAGAAATTCCTCCTTTAGGATTGTTAGCTACAGTATTAGCTTTATTTGCAATAACGGCTGGAACATTGTGGCAAAAAAAATTGAGTGGAAATTTAGCTTTGTCAGTTAACAATGCATATCAAGCAGTTGGTGGTTGCCTTTTTAATCTAATATTAATGTTTATATTTGAAAATGCTTACATAAATTTTACAACTAGTTTTATATTGGGTATGTCTCACCAAATTATATTAGTTTCATTTGGAGCTTTTACTATTCTTATGTTTTTAATCAAAAGGGGTACTGTGGGCAAAACTACTACTTTATTTTTTTTAGTACCTCCTACTTCAGCAGTGATGGCATGGATATTTTTAAATGAACAATTAACATTTACTGACATAATTGGTTTTTTAATAACAACCGTTGGAGTATTTATAGCTACAAGAGATAAAAAAAATGGATAACAATTTTTTTAAAAAAATAAGAATTTTAGATGGTGGTATGGGTCAATTATTACTTGAAAAAGGAATGGTATCTATGGGGACTTTATGGTCTGCTAGCGCTTTATTAGATGAAAAATATCATCAAATGTTAGTTGATACTCATCTATCATATATCAACGCAGGCTCAGATGTTATTGTTACTAACACCTTTAGTTGTAGAAAATTTAGATTAATAGAAAATAAAGTTGGTGATGAATTCAAAAAATTAAACAAAATTGCATGTAAACTTGCAATCAAAGCTAAAAATTTATCAAAGAAAAATATATTAGTAGCCGGATCAATTCCAAGCCAAAGAGACACTTATATAACTGATGATCGCGACATCAAATTAATAGAGGAAGATATGTTTGAACAAGCTGATATTTTAAGTGAATTTACTGATTTTTTATACTTAGATGTTATTAGCAGCACTAATGAAGTTAAAGCCGCTCTTAATATATCTAAAAAATTAAACAAAAAAATTTTAATTGGAATACATTTAAAAAAAAATGGTAACCTACCCTCAGAAGAAAAAATTGAGCAATTACTTGAAATTATTCAAGATGAAAATACACTTGGTGTAGTTTGTGCATGTATTTCTCCAGAAATATCTCTGTCCGTATTAGATAAATTTTTAAATTGTGAAGTACCATTTGGATTTAAAATAAATT
This sequence comes from uncultured Pelagibacteraceae bacterium, assembly GCA_902599485.1. Classification (GTDB taxonomy): domain Bacteria; phylum Pseudomonadota; class Alphaproteobacteria; order Pelagibacterales; family Pelagibacteraceae; genus Pelagibacter. Next base: position 10,086 of record CACKFP010000016.1, read on the forward strand.
TGTGGGGAGTTGATGAACCAGGCCCAATACAGACATTTAATACAGCAAAACCTCATGAAATTGGAGTAAATCCTAATCAATCTTTAGGAAAAAGAGATAATTTTGATGCAAATGAATTTTATAATCTATCAAAAAAATTTATAGAAGGTGGGGCAACAATTTTAGGTGGATGTTGTGAGACAAAACCAGAGCATATTAGCTCTATATCTTCATTTAAATAATAATTTTTGTATCTGCTTTTCTAACAAAATAAATTCCTACAACTACAGCCAATAAAGATATTAATACCTTGTAAGTTATTAATTCACTTAAAAATATATAGCCTAAAATAATTCCAAAGATTGGAATTAAATATGAGACTTGAGATTGAAAAATTAAACCATTCTTTTTCAAAATTTTAAACCTTAAAAGCCACGCAACTCCTGTTGGTACTATACCAAGATAAATTACTGACATAGTCGAATTTAATGATGGAGTATTTTCCCATGGAGTCTCTAACATACACATCAAAGGAAATAAAATCAGAGTTGCCCAAATTAATATTGATCCAGTAACGTTTTCATTTTTTTTCTTACTAATTTTAAGTGTTAAAACTCCACCTATTACATAACATGTTGATCCTACTAAAATTAATATTGCTGAAAGAAAATTATTTTCATCGATTAAAATATTATCAGAAAATAAATAAACAATTCCTGCAAATCCAATTAGTATTCCAACAGTTTTGGCAAAATTAAATTTTTCATTTTTTGTATAAAAGTGACCTAATATAGTAGAGCTCAAAGGAGTGGTAGACATCAAAATTGCTGCCAAATTACTTTGCACAGATTTTACCCCGTAAGCAATTAAAAAGAATGGTATAACTAAATTTATTAGTCCTATTAACATGAACCAATGCCAATCTTTTGAAAATGCTTCAATTACTATTTTTTTATAAAAACATAAAATTAATACTGGTATAGATCCAAAAAATACTCTCAAAAAAGCAATTGTCATTGGACCGAAAGATTCTGTTGCAATTTTTATATTAAAAAAAGCAGATGCCCAAATTATTGATAGTAATGTTAATAAAATATAATCTGTTAAATTAGCTTGCTTCATTCTGTAATATCTTTCACATCACCTTTTGTAATTTGAATTAATTTTTCATAATTGATCTTAAAAATTACATTAGGATGCCCAGCTGCAGCAAAAATATCTGTGAACCTACTTAAAGAATTATCTACAAATATTGGAATATCATTTATATGACCTACAGGAGATACACCTCCAATTGTATATCCTGTTTGAGACTTAACCTCATCAGCAGAAGCCATTCTTACATTCTTTTTTTCAGAAATTTTTTTTAATTTATTTAACGAACATCTTTTGTCACCAGAAACTAAACAAAGTAAATAATCATTTTCTATCTTAATAAGCAGACTTTTAACAATTGCTCCTACTTCACAATTTAGTGAATTTGCTGCATCCAATGCTGTTTTTGCTGAATTTTCCAATTCTACAACTGATAAATTTTCATCAAACTCTTTTAGACATTTCTCTGCTCTTTTAACTGGTTCTTTATTTAATAAAGTCATATTCAACTTATGATTGATAAAAAAGCACTGAAATTATTGGCATAATTATATGTTTAAATTGCATAGGTGATATCCTCATTATATGTATTCTTTATTATAACAATATTGGTAATTAACCCAGATATTTAATTCTACAGGAGATAATATGAGCGCAAGCAAAGTTCTAAAAATGATGAAAGACAAGCAAATTGAGTTTGTCGATTTAAGATTTACAGACCCAAGAGGTAAATTACAGCACTTAACTATGGATGCATCGGTAGTTGATGGGGACATGTTAACGGATGGTGTATTTTTTGATGGATCATCTATTGCTGGATGGAAAGCAATAAATGAATCTGACATGATATTAAAACCAGATTTAAACAGACAAATCGTTGATCCATTTACATCTCATAATACTCTTGTTTTATTTTGCGACATATTAGATGCAATTAAAAGAAATCCTTATGAAAGAGATCCAAGAGGGATAGCGAAAAAAGCTGAAGCTTATTTAAAGAAGACTGGTATAGGTGATAAAGCTTACTTTGGTCCAGAGCCAGAATTCTTTGTTTTTGATGATGTAAAAATCAAAAACGATATGAACGAAACAAGTTTTTCGATAGATAGCACAGAAGGACCATATAATTCTGGAAAAAGTTATGAAAATGGAAATATGGGTCATAGACCTGGAGTTAAAGGTGGATATTTTCCAGTTCCTCCAGTAGATAGTGCTCAGGATATAAGAGGTGAATATCTAAAAGGTTTAAGAGACGTGGGTATCACAGTTGAAAAACATCACCATGAAGTTGCTCCAAGCCAGCACGAACTTGGAATGCTTTTTGGTACATTAGTTGATCAAGCTGATAATGTTCAATTATACAAATATGTAGTTCAAATGGTTTCACATTCATTTGGTAAAACTGCTACCTTTATGCCTAAACCTGTAAAAGGTGATAATGGATCAGGAATGCACGTTCACCAATCAGTTTGGAAAGGAAAAACTCCAGTTTTTTCAGGTAATAAATATTCAGGTTTGTCACAAACTGCACTTTATTATATTGGTGGAATACTAAAACATGCTAAGGCAATTAATGCATTTTCAAATGCTACAACAAATAGTTATAAAAGATTAATTCCAGGTTTTGAAGCTCCGGTATTACTTGCTTATTCTGCAAGAAACAGATCAGCATCTTGTCGAATTCCAATAACTTTAAGCAAAAAAGGAGCAAGATGTGAAATTAGATTCCCAGACGCATCTGGTAATCCATATTTAACATTTGCATCCATGTTAATGGCGGGAATTGACGGTATCAAAAATAAAATTGATCCAGGAAAATCCTTTGATAAAGATCTTTACGCTTTATCAGAGAAGGAAGTTAAAAAAGTTCCAACTGTTTGCGGATCATTAAGAGAAGCAATGGAAAGTTTAGATAAGGATAGAAAGTTTTTAACTCAAGGTGGAGTATTTACTGACGATCAAATTGACGCTTATATTGCTCTTAAATTTGAGGAAATACACAACTTTGAACATACACCTCATCCTATTGAGTTTGATATGTACTATAGTTGTTAAATAGCTTTTTTATTTTTTAGCTATTTTATTTTTTCCTAAACCTTTTTTAACCACGTAGTTGAGGGTGCCATGTGCGCCCGCTTCTACTGGTTTAATCAAACTTCTGAATAAAGATTTTCTTTTTTGAGTTTTAACTTCAGAGTTAATTAGGTTTTTATGCTCAAAAGTGTTCATATCAATGATTCTATCATAGATATGCAATAAACGCAATGCTGATATGCGTATATTAAATACTATATTTTAAAGGATTCTCCACATCCACATCTCTCCGTTTCATTTGGGTTATTGAATACAAATTGTGAAGAAAATTTTTCTTTTTTAAAATCCATTTCTGTTCCAAGTAAATACATTACCGCTGCAGAGTCTATGAAGACTTTCACACCCTTATCTTCTACTACTTCGTCATTTGGGTTTGCCTCTTTTGTATACTCCATAATATAAGACATACCTGCGCACCCTCCTGACTTAACTCCAACTCTAACTCCTAAAGAGTCTTTTTCAGCATTAGACATAATTTCTTTTATTCTTTGAGCTGCGTTATCGCTTAATGTTATAATTTGTTTTGTCATAAATTTAATTCAAGTTTTGCAGCTTCAGACATCATTGATTTATCCCATGGTGGTTCCCAGACTAAATCAAGATCTACTTTTGAAACTTCTTTAATTTCTAATATACTGTCTTTAACTTCTTTAGGCAAACTTTCGGCAACTGGACAGTTTGGAGTAGTCAAAGTCATTTTAACCTTAACTTCAGAATTATTAACGATAATATCATATATCAATCCTAATTCGTATATATTAACAGGTATCTCGGGATCATAAATTTTTTTTATTTCAGCAATTACTTTTTCTTTAAGATCCATTTTCAATCCTCTGTTTTTACAATTTGATCAGAATTATCTAATGCTGATGTAAGAGTATGCCAAGATAAAGTTGCACACTTTACTCTCATAGGATATTGTTTAACACCAGATAGGCTCATTAATTTAGTTTTTTCATCTTCTTTTAAAATATTAGTTTCTAAAGAATCTTTTTCTTTTATCATTCCTAGAAAATCGGTTACAATTTCTTTTACCTCTTTCTCTTCTTTGCCTCTAACCATATCAGTCATAATTGATGCTGATGCCATTGAGATAGCGCAGCCATGACCTTCAAATGCAATATCTTCAACTTTTTTATTTTCATTTAATCTGAGATAAACATGAACATTATCACCACATAAAGGATTATTTCCCTTTGCATCTTTATTATAATTATCAAACTTTCCTAAATTCCTTGGATTTTTTCCATGGTCTAATATTATCTCTTGATATAAATCTTTTAAGTCCATTATAAGTTAAAAATTTTTTTACATTTATTTATTGCATCATCAAGTTTATCAATATCATCTTTTGTATTATAAACTCCAAATGAAGCTCTTGCGGTTGCAGGTAAATTTAATTTATCATGTAATATTTGACAACAATGATGCCCTGCTCTAATAGCTACTCCATCTTCATCAAGAATTGTTGCGATATCATGTGGATGAACACCTTCAATAGTAAATGATATAACTCCACCCTTTTCTTTTGGATTTCCAATAATATTAACTGAATTATTTTTTCTTAACTTTTCTAGTCCGTAGTCCAATAATTCTTTTTCATGTTTTTCGATATTTTGAATACCAATTTTTTCCATAAATTTTATGGATTCATTAAAAGCTATAACTTGAGCCGTAGCCATTGTACCAGCCTCGTATTTGTTAGGTAATTCGCCATAAGTAATACCTTCTTTTTTAACCTCATTTATCATTCCTCCTCCACCTTGATATGGGGGTAAATCTTCAAGCCATTTTTTTTTAGCATATAGAATACCTATTCCAGTTGGTCCGTACATTTTATGTCCAGATATTGCATAAAAATCACAATCAATATCCTGCATATCTAATTTTAAGTGAGGTGCTCCTTGGCAACCATCAATTAGAACCGGTATATTTTTCGAATGAGCTAATTGTATAATTTCTTTGATAGGTAATATTGCGCCTGTTACGTTCGACAAATGACTTACACTAATTATCTTTGTTTTGTTTGTAATTTTTTTTTCTATAGCCTCTAATGTTACTTCGCCATCATCGTTAATTTCAGCAAATTCTATTTTTATATTTTTTGCTTTTCTAAGAAAATGCCAAGGAACATAATTTGAATGATGCTCGAGTTCAGTCAACAATACTTCATCTCCTTCAGATAAATATTTTTGACCAAAAGTGTTAGCGACTAAATTAATTGCTTCTGTAGCACCTTTAGTAAATACGATTTCATCTTTATCTTTAGCATTAATATATTTTTGAACCGAAACTCTTGTTTGTTCATATAAATTAGTAGCAGCAACAGCCAAATAGTGAACACTTCTACCTACATTAGAAAACTCTTTTGTATAAAAATCATAAATTCTATCTACAACAACTCTTGGTTTTTGAGAAGAATTAGCACTATCCAAATATACTAAATCATTATTTTGAATTTTATCGTCAAATATTGGAAATTCTCTTTTTATATCATCTATGTTCATTAATTTAATCCAATCATATTTTTTAATAATTTTTTTATTTCTTCATCTGTAATTTTTTCAACAACATCTAAAAGAAAACCGTTAATTAATAATTCCTTTGCAGTTTTTTGGTCTAATCCTCTAGACATTAAATAAAAAATAGAATCTTCATCTAAACTACCTGATGCTGAACCATGTGAACATTTAACGTCATCAGCATAAATTTCTAGTTCAGGCTTTGCATTAAATTCTGCTTGTTCATTTAAAAGCACCGCTTTGCTTAATTGATAACCATCAGTTTTTTGAGCTTTAGAATCCACATATATTTTTCCTTGATAGACAGATTTTGAACTGTCATCAATTACACTTTTTATTAACTGATAACTTTTCGTATTTTCATACAAATGATTAGTATTAGTTCTTATTTCGTGGTGTTTATTTTTAGATAATAAGTGTATTCCATTAATAAATGCTGACGAATATTGACCTTCAAGATTACAGCTGACTTCATTTTTTATACATTCTGAAGC
>CACKFP010000017.1 GCA_902599485.1 uncultured Pelagibacteraceae bacterium
GAAACTTCGACATATAATCTTTTAACAATTCTTCCACCAGGTCCTGTCTGATGAGTTATTAATTTTTTTCCAAGCAAGGATTTTGCCTCTGTTTCAAGACTTTTTAAATCATTTACTATTTTAACTCCACCAGCTTTACCTCTGCCTCCAGCATGAATTTGTGCTTTCAATACATATTTATCAGTTTTAAGGTTTTTAGCTTTTTCTAATAATTCATTTACATCCAGAGCTAATTGAGTTGAGAGACCTTAATGAAGAAGAGGAAACAGAAATAGAAGCTAGCAAGCATGATTTAGCATATATTAAACTTGATGGAACAATTGGATGTATGGTTAATGGAGCTGGGCTCGCAATGGCAACTATGGACATAATTAAATTATATGGAAAGGAACCAGCAAATTTTTTAGATGTTGGTGGTGGGGCCTCTAAAGAAAAAGTGGCTGCTGCTTTTAAAATAATTTTATCAGATAAAAATGTTAAAGGAATATTGATTAATATTTTCGGTGGAATAATGAGATGTGATGTTCTTGCCCAAGGTGTTGTGGATGCTGCAAAAGAAATAAAAATGAATGTTCCATTAGTTGTAAGATTAGCCGGAACAAATTTTGAAGAGGGAAAAAAAATACTTGATAATTCAGGTCTTGAGTTAATTTCTGCATCTGATTTATCAGATGCTGCCAAAAAAATTGTAGAGGCTATTAAATAAATGTCTGTTTTAGTTAATAAAAACACAAAGTTAATTTGCCAAGGTTTTACGGGTAGTCATGGAACTTTTCATTCGGAGCAAGCAATTAAATATGGAACAAATTTAGTTGGAGGGGTTACACCAAAAAAAGGTGGTCAAACTCATCTAGATAGACCAGTATTTAATACAGTAAAGGAAGCAGTCGATAAAACTGGTGCCAACGCAACTATGATTTATGTTCCTGCGAAATTTGCATCTGCAGCAATCATAGAAGCCATTGAAGCTAATTTAGAATTAATTGTTTGTATTACTGAGGGAATACCAGTTCTTGATATGATTAAGGTCAAAAAAAAACTACTTAATTCAAAATCAAGATTAATCGGTCCCAATTGTCCAGGGATAATTACTCCTGATGAATGCAAGATAGGAATAATGCCAGGAAATATCCATAAAAAGGGTTCTGTTGGTATTGTATCAAGATCCGGAACTTTGACCTACGAGGCTGTCGCACAAACTACAGAGAATGATTTGGGACAATCAACATGTATAGGTATAGGTGGTGATCCAATCAATGGCACAAATTTTATTGATTGCTTAGATTTATTTTTAAAAGATCAGGAAACTAAATCAATTTTAATGATTGGTGAAATAGGTGGATCAGCTGAAGAAGAAGCAGCTGAATTTGTAAAAAATCATGAAATAAAAAAACCCATGGTTGGTTTTATTGCAGGAGTTACAGCACCACCGGGTAGAAGAATGGGACATGCAGGGGCCATAATATCAGGTGGTAAAGGTGGAGCTAAAGATAAGATCAAAAAAATGGAAGATTGTGGCATAGAAGTAGCCACATCACCTTCAGAAATTGGAAAAACATTGTTAAATAAATTGTCCAATTGAAAACAAAATTTAGTATTATAATAAAATAAAATGAGTTCTCCTAAAAATCTGGAATATAAAAAAACATCGTTTTTAAATAAGGCCAATAGTGCATTTATTGAAGAAATGTATGTAAAATTTATAAATAAAGATCCATCTCTCTCTGAAAGTTGGATTGAATATTTCTCAAGTGTAGATGAGGATATGAAGATATTAGTCGACGAGATAAATGGACCGTCGTGGAAACCTTTTTCAAAAAAAATTAATATTGAGGATGTCGAGAAAACAGCTAAAGAAAACGAAAAAAACAAAGAAAATTCTAGCAAGTTTAATTTCCAAGTAATTGCAAATTCAAATAAAAATTCAATAAGTGCTGTAGCTTTGATAAGAGCTTATCGCTTAAGGGGACATCTATTATCAAAATTAGATCCTTTGGAATTGATGAAGTCAGAATATTTAGACGAATTACATCCTGAGTACTATGGTTTTAAAAAAGAAGATTATGACAAAGAAATTTTTCTAAACGGAATAATAAATAAAAAAAGTGCAAATATTAGAGAAATACTTAAGTTTTTAAAAAAAACTTATTGTGGTCCCATAGGTTATGAGTACATGCATATTTCAAATCCAACTGAGAGAATGTGGTTTAGAGATAGAGTTGAAAAAGATGAGAATGCACTCAAGTTTACAAAAAATGGAAAGCAAGCAATTTTAAATAAATTAATACAAGCAGAGGGATTTGAAAAATTTTTAAACACAAAATATGTTGGTACTAAAAGATTTGGTTTAGATGGTGGAGAAAGTTTAATACCTGCTCTTGAGCAAATTATAAAAATCGGAGGACAATCCAAAATAAAAGAAGTTAAAATAGGAATGTCACATAGAGGAAGACTAAATGTCTTAGCAAACGTTTTACAAAAGTCTTATAAAAGAATTTTTAATGAATTTGCAGGTGAAATGGACGGTTCAGAAGATGGTGCTGGAGATGTCAAATACCATTTAGGAGCCTCATCTGATAGAGAATTTGATGGAAATCCTGTACACGTTAGCTTAACAGATAATCCTTCACATTTAGAGGCAGTTAATCCTGTTGTTCTTGGCCAAACTAGAGCTAAACAATTTTTTCACAAAGACAAAGAAAGAAATAAAGTTATACCAATATTAATTCACGGCGATGCTGCATTTGCAGGCCAAGGAATAGTGGCAGAGTGTTTTGCGATGTCCGGACTTCCTGGTCATAACACTGGAGGGACAATCCATATTATTGTTAACAACCAAATTGGATTTACAACAAGTCCTAGATTTGCGCGATCTTCCCCTTATCCTTCTGACATAGGTAAAATGGTTGATGCACCAATCATCCATGTTAATGGAGATGATCCTGAGGCAGTTGTTTACGCAACTAGAATAGCAACTGAGTTTAGATTAAAATTTAATAGGGATGTTGTAATTGATTTAATATGTTACAGAAGATTTGGACACAATGAGGGAGATGAGCCATCTTTCACCCAACCACTTATGTACAAAAAAATTAGATCTCATCCATCTACAATTAAAATTTATGGTGAAAAGCTAGTAAATGAAGGACTTTTTACGAAACAAGATTTAGATCAACAAATTATTGATTTTAAAAATTTATTAGATGATCAATTTAAAAATGCGAAAGATTATAAACCTAAAATTAGATGGTTCGAGGGAACTTGGTCGAGATATAAACCCGAAAGAGGTAAAGATAAAAGAGGTGTAACTGGATCAGATTTGAAAATTTTAAATAATATTTCTGACAGAATACATGTTTTTCCAACTGATAAAAATATTCACAAAACCATAACAAAAATTATGGAAAATAGAAAAAAAACTATTAATGAAGGCTCAGGAATTGATTGGGCAACAGCTGAGTCTTTAGCATTTGGTTCATTATTAGTTGAAGGTTATCCAGTAAGGTTAGTAGGTCAGGACTCAGGTAGAGGTACTTTTAGTCAAAGACACTCAGTTTTAAGAAATCAAATTGATAATTCAAGGTACATACCATTAAACAATATATCTAGTAACCAAAAAAATTTTGAAATTGTAGATAGTTTTTTATCTGAACTTGCAGTTTTAGGATTTGAATATGGATACAGTTTAGTAGAACCGAATACATTGACAATTTGGGAAGCTCAATTTGGAGATTTTGCAAATGGTGCACAAGTAATTATTGATCAATTTATATCATCTGGTGAAAGAAAGTGGAAAAGAGCATCAGGACTGGTTATGTTATTACCCCATGGTTATGAAGGACAAGGTCCAGAGCACTCTTCTGCGAGATTAGAGAGATTTTTACAATTATGTGCAAATGATAATTTACAAGTTATGAATTGTACTACACCTGCAAATTATTTTCATGCTTTAAGAAGACAGATGCACCGTGATTTTAGAAAACCTTTAATTATAATGACACCTAAGTCACTTTTAAGAAATAAATATTGTGTATCAAATTTAGAAGATTTTAGTAAAAAAAATTCTTTTCATAGAGTGCTATGGGATCATGCTAGAGATACTAAGCAAAAAGGTTTTATTAAGTTAAAAGAAGATAAAAAAATTAGAAAAGTAATATTATGCTCTGGAAAAATTTATTTTGATCTTCTCGCGGCAAGAGAGAAACTAAAAATCAATGATGTGATTTTGTATAGAATTGAACAACTATATCCTTTCCCTGCAAAAAGTTTGGTTAAAGAGCTAAAACCATTTGCAAAAAATTCAAAATTTTATTGGTGCCAAGAGGAGCCCAAAAATATGGGTGCTTGGTTTGCTGTTAGAGATTATATACAATGGACATTAGAGACTATTAAGGCTAAAAACAATGCAATTTCTTACATTGGAAGAAGTCCAGATGCTACACCTGCTACAGGTTATGCAAGAAGACATAATTCTGAACAACAAGAAATTATAAATAAAGTATTTGAATAAATGAGTGAAAAAATATTAGTTCCAGTTTTGGGAGAAAGTATTACAGAGGCTACGGTCACGAAATGGTTAAAGAAAAAGGGTGATAACGTAGTTGCTGATGAAGCTGTAGTAGAATTAGAAACTGACAAAGTAAACTTAGAAGTTCCTGCACCTGCGAGTGGTGTTATATCAGAGATCAACTCAAAAGATGGTGATACAGTCGAAGTTGGAACTGTATTAGGAATGATTTCAGAAGGTGGTGCTCTTAAAGAAGAAAAGGAAGCTGAGCCGGTTAAAGGAAACGTTGAAAAAAATAATGTAATAAATTTAGAAATCGAAAAGAAAAAAGATACAAAAAAAACTCAAGAACCTTTATTGCTTGACGAAGAACCATTGGTATTAACTGATGAAGTTAAAGAAACCAAGCCTATTAAACAAAATAAAACACTTTCTCCTGCTGTAAGAAAAATGGTTGTTGAAAATAAAATTAATTTAGATGAAGTAAAAGGGACAGGTAAAGATGGTAGAATTTTAAAAGGTGATTTAATAAGTTTAATGGGAGCTAACCCTCAACCTAACGAAAGAAAAATTCAATACGGCGAAGAAGAACGAATTAAAATGTCAAGACTAAGACAAACGATTGCTAAACGTTTAAAAGAGGCTCAAAATAATGCAGCTATGCTTACAACGTTTAATGAGGTTGATATGTCAAATATAATTTCAATGAGAAAAGATAACCAGGAAGATTTCCAAAATAGTTATGGAATTAAACTTGGCTTCATGTCCTTTTTTGTGAAAGCTTGTATAGTAGGATTAAAATTATTTCCTGCAATAAATGCTGAAGTTGAAAATGATGAAATGGTTTACAAAAATTATTATAATGTGAGCTTTGCAGTAGGAACTGAAAAAGGATTAGTAGTTCCAGTATTAAAAAATGCTGATGAAATGTCTTTTGCCGACATTGAAAAAAACATAAAAGATCTGTCAGACAAAGCAAAAAATGGCAGTCTTACCATAGAGGATCTTCAAGGGGGAACGTTTACAATTAGCAACGGAGGTGTTTATGGATCAATGTTATCTACTCCTATTTTAAACCCTCCACAATCAGCAGTTCTTGGAATGCATAATATTGTTGAAAGACCTGTTGTTGTTGATGGTGAGATAAAAGCTAGACCTGTAATGTTTTTAGCATTGTCTTATGATCATAGAATAATTGATGGAAAAGAATCTGTGAGTTTTTTAAAAACTGTTAAAGAAAACTTAGAAGATCCAAGAAGGTTATTTTTAAATTTATAATATGTCAGAAAAATTTGATGTTACAGTAATTGGTGGTGGTCCTGGTGGTTATGTTTGTGCAATTAGATTGTCTCAACTTGGACTTAAAACAGCATGCATAGAGTCTAGAGGATCTCTAGGAGGGACATGTTTAAATATTGGATGCATCCCATCAAAAAGTTTACTTAATTTATCTGAAAAATTTCACAGTGCTAAAAATTTTGAAAAAATTGGAATCGAGACTGGAGAAATAAAACTCAATTTAGATAAAATGATGAAAAATAAAGACAAAGCTGTAACAGTTTTGACTAAAGGAGTTGAATTTTTATTCAAAAAAAACAAAGTCACTTATTTTAAAGGCAAAGGTTCATTTGAGAACGAGAATTCAATAAAAATTGAAGGCTTGGAAGGCACTAAAATAATTCAAACTGATAAAACAATAATCAGTACAGGATCAGAGCCAGTTTCATTGCCTGGAGTAGATTTTGATGAAGAGAGAATTCTTTCTTCAACTGGAGCCCTATCTATTCCCAAACTCCCAAATAAAATGATTGTTGTTGGTGGAGGATATATAGGGTTGGAAATGGGATCAGTTTGGTCAAGACTTGGCACTGAAGTCACAGTCGTTGAATTTTTAGATCATATCACGCCTGGAATGGATCGAGATATTTCAAATGAATTTATGAAAATATTAAAGAAACAAGGTATAAAATTCAACCTTAATACTAAAGTTGATAAAATAACTAAAAACTCTAACGGTGTGACGGTTGAGACTTCACAAAATGATGGCCAAAAAGTTAAACATGATGTTGATGTTGTTTTAATTTCTGTAGGAAGAAGACCTTATACTAAAAACTTAAATTTAGATAAAGTTGGTGTAAAGTTAGATGAAAAAGGAAGAGTTAAAGTAAATAAAAATTTTGAAACGAATGTTAAAAATATTTATGCAATAGGTGATGTTATTGATGGCCCAATGTTAGCCCATAAAGCTGAAGAGGAAGGAATTGCTGTTGCAGAATTAATAGCAGGTCAATCAGGTCATGTTAATTATGATATTATTCCTGGAGTTGTTTATACATCTCCTGAGGTTGCTTATGTTGGCAAAAGCGAAGAGCAATTAAAAAAAGAAAAAATAGGGTACAAAATTGGTAAATTTCCTTTTATGGCAAATTCAAGAGCCAAAGCAATTGATGAGCCAGAGGGTTTTGTAAAAATTTTGGCAGACCAATCAACTGATAAAGTGCTTGGTGTACATATTATTGGTCCTCATGCAGGAGAAATGATAGCTGAGATGGCTGTCGCAATGGAATTTGGAGCTAGTTCCGAAGATATTGCAAGAACATGTCACGCACACCCAACATTTTCTGAAGCTATAAAAGAAGCAGCATTATCAGTAGATAAAAGACAAATTCACTCTTAATAATTATTTTTCTACATTCAATAAAGCAAATCTTTTAAATTTTTCTTCAAGTTTTATTTTATTATTATTTGCAAAGTCTTTTATTGCTTTTTCAACACTTTCAATTTTTGTAATACCTGCAAAATCATCACAAACAATTCTAGAATTATTTTTCATGTTGTCATAAAGTTTTTGTAAATCACTTAAAACTGTATCGTAACTATGGCCTCCATCTAAAAATACGAAATCAATTTCACTTAAAGGAACTTTTTCTAAAGTCACCCTTGTGTCTCCTTCTATTAGCTCAATATTTTGCGAAAATTTCTTTAAAAAATTTTGAACAGATATCTTTGAATTTAAATTTTCTTTTTTTATGAAATTATAATAGATAGTTTTAAGTGGATTCGAAAACTTTTGATTTTCAAGAAATTTAGGTTCGATCTCATCTACACTTGATGTTTTAGTAGATCCAAATAAATCTAATCCGTAATATCTAAAATCACTACCAAAATTTGTCTTTAATAATTCACATATATTTCTTGATGTAACACCACAAAAAACACCGATTTCTAATACATTTTTTGGCTTATATTCCTCAACTAAACTCAAAAAATTATCCCCATAAGGTTTTTTTAAACCTGATTTTCTCCAGTAATAATTATATTTCATTTGATCTATTTATATATTTTTAAGATATAAAAAAACTAAAATTAAATATTTATGAAATATCCAGTTTTGTTGCCAAATATATTTGATTATCCTTTTACCTATGAAAGTAATATTAAATTAAAAGCAGGAGATTATGTAAAAGTTCCATTTGGTAAGAAAAATATTATTGGTGTAATTTGGGATTTTTTTGAAGAAAAGAATAATAAGGAATTTAAATTAAAATCTATAATTGAAAAAATTCAAATTGAACCACTAAGTAAAAAGACAATGAATTTTCTAAAGTGGTTTTCTAATTACAATCTTGTACCCCTAGGAATGTGTTTAAAACTACATTTGATTAATGACGAAAATTTAAAAATAAAAAATGACAGCGATCTATTAAAATATGCTCTATCAAGCAAAAAAGAAAGTTATCAACTTTCTGAAGAGCAAGACAAGGCTTATAAAGAGTTATCTAAAAATGATAGCAGTTTTAGAGTTCATTTACTGCAAGGTACAACCGGTTCAGGAAAAACAATAGTTTATTTTAAAGCTATTGAAAAAACTATAAATATAGGATTGCAAGCTCTAATTTTATTACCAGAAATAGGACTAACAAATGAATTTGAAAAAAAATTTAAATCTTATTTTGGATTTGAAGCTGCAGTTTGGCATTCAAAAGTCAGCCCAAAAAAAAGAAAAATTATATGGAATGGATTATCAGCAGGAAAAATTAAAGTAGTACTTGGAGCAAGATCATCCTTATTTCTGCCATTCAAAAAATTAGGTTTGATAACTGTAGATGAAGAGCACGATCAATCTTATAAACAAGATGAAGGAATTATCTATAATGCTAGAGATATGGCAATATCAAGAGCTAAACACGAAAATATTCCAATAAATTTAGTAACTGCAGTTCCATCAATCGAAACATATGAAAATATTAAAATTAAAAAATATAATTACTCAAGATTGCTTAATCGATATAAGGGTGCAAATTTACCTAAACACCATGTTATCGATCTTTATCAAAATCAACTAGCGACCAAAAGTTCTATATCTCTCAAAACTCTTGAAAAAGTAAAAGAACATTTAAATAAAAAAGATCAAGTTCTCTTTTTCATAAATAGAAGAGGTTTTGCACCCTATGTTTTATGTAAAAAATGTTTAAATGTTTTTACATGCCCAAGGTGTTCTATAAATTTAGTATTTCACAAAAATAAAAAAATTCTTTTGTGTCATTACTGTGGATATAATTCAAAATTAAATAGAGATTGTAAAAAAGGAAATGTTTGTGAGTTTGTATTTAGTGGACCTGGGGTAGAAAAAATTGCAGAGGAAGTTAAAAACCTTTTTCCTAATAAAAAAACAATAATTTTTTCTAGTGACACAATGAATAAAGCATCTGGCAAAGATAAATTGAATAAAATTATATCTGGTGAAATAGATATTCTTGTAGGCACTCAGTTAATATCAAAAGGATTTCACTTTCCAAAATTGAATTGTATTGTTGTATTAGATATTGATTTAACTTCTCAAGGACACGATCTTAGGAGCACTGAAAAAAATTTACAACTTTACCATCAGTTATCAGGAAGAGCAGGTAGAACCGGCAAACCGGCTAATATTTATTTCCAAACATACAATTTAAAACCAGAAGTTATAAATCAAATTACAAATGAAGATCCTTTTAAATTTCTAGAAAATGAATTAAATTTAAGAAAGAGGAATAATCTACCACCCTACGAAAGATTTATCGCTTTAATCTTATCTTCATCAAATGAAAAAAAACTTGATATAGATGCCGTAAAACTTAAAAATATTTTATCAAAATCTATAGATGCAAAAATTTTAGGACCAGTAAATGCTCCAATATATAGAATTAATCAAAAATTCAGAAATAGACTATTAATAAGGGCAAAAAAAACATCTAATGTTCAGAAAAAATTGAAAGATGTATTGAAAGATTTTCAACTCTCCAAAGGAATGAAACTTTCAGTTGATGTTGACCCTATCAGCTTCAATTAGCCCATTAAATCTTACCATTTTTCACAATCTGAGCCTTGAAGACTGATAATTCGTATGTTATCTAAGCGAAATTTTAAACATCTTCACAATTGAGAGTGTAAATTGAGCGAAAATAAAATATCAATAACTTCTAATAACAGTTATGCCCAAGCATTATTTGAGCTGGCTAACGAAGATAAATCTCTAGCAAAAGTAGAGGAACAAGTCGTTGCAATTAGTAGACTCATAAATGAAAGTGAAGAATTTAGATATTTAATCAAAAACCCTACGACTAGTATTGAGGATTTAACTAAAGTTATTGAAACAATTTCTGAAAAAAACAATTTTGATAATCTTTTAAAAAGATTTCTAGTTTTTTTAATTCAAAAAAGAAGATTTTTTTATTTAGAAAAAATTTTAAGTGACTTTATAGAGGTATGTTCGAAAGCTAGAGGTGAAATAAAAGCAGAGCTTTTTTCAGCTAAAGAACTTAATGAAACAGATATTTCTAAAATTAAAGAAGAGCTATCTCAAAACTTTGGAGCAAAGATACAGTTAAATTATAAATTTGACCCAAGTTTAATTGGTGGCTTGGTATTAAAAGTGGGAAGTACAATGGTAGATAATTCTATTAAAAATAAACTGCAACAAATTCAAAAACAAATGATAGAGGCATAAATGGAAATAAATCCTTCAGAAGTAACAAAAATATTAAAAGAACAGATAAAAAAACTTGGCGATAGAGCTGAGGTTTCAGAGGTCGGACAAGTATTATCTGTTGGAGATGGAATTGCAAGAATTTATGGCTTGGATAATGTTCAAGCAGGAGAAATGGTTGAGTTTTCTGATGGCTCTAAAGGAATGGCATTAAACTTAGAGAGTGACAACGTTGGTGTTGTTATATTTGGCGATGATAGAGAAATTAAAGAGGGTGATACTGTAAAAAGAACTGGTGCGATTGTTGATGTACCAGTTGGAAAACAACTTTTAGGAAGAGTTGTTGATGGATTAGGAAATCCAATTGATGGAAAAGGAGCTTTAGATAAAAGTTTAGAAAGAAAAAGAGTTGAAGTTAAAGCTCCAGGAATTATTCCACGACAATCAGTTGGAGAACCAATGCAAACAGGTTTAAAAGCAATTGATAGCTTAATTCCTGTTGGAAGAGGGCAAAGAGAACTTATAATTGGAGATCGTCAAACTGGTAAAACCGCAGTAGCTATCGATACAATTATCAATCAAAAGAAAATTAATGAGTCAGACGACGAAAGTAAAAAACTTTATTGTATATATGTTGCAATTGGACAAAAAAGATCAACGGTTGCTCAGATTGTAAAAACTTTAGAGGACGCTGGCGCAATGGAATATACGACTATAGTTTCCGCAACAGCCTCAGACTCTGCGCCTCTTCAGTTTTTAGCTCCTTACACAGGATGTACTATGGGAGAATATTTTAGAGATAATGGAATGCATGCTTTAATTATTTACGATGATTTATCTAAGCAAGCAGTCGCATATAGACAAATGTCATTATTATTAAGAAGACCACCGGGGCGTGAAGCATACCCAGGAGATGTGTTTTATTTACATAGTAGATTATTAGAAAGAGCTGCTAAATTAAGTGATGAAAATGGCGGAGGTTCTTTAACTGCGCTACCAATTATTGAAACACAAGCAGGCGATGTCTCTGCATACATTCCAACAAATGTAATATCTATTACAGATGGGCAAATATTTTTAGAAACTGAACTATTCAATCAAGGAATTAGACCAGCAGTAAACGTTGGATTATCCGTATCTAGAGTTGGATCAGCTGCACAAACTAAAGCTATGAAATCTGTGGCTGGATCAATTAAATTAGAGTTAGCTCAATACAGAGAAATGGCAGCTTTTGCTCAATTTGGATCTGATTTAGATGCATCTACACAAAAACTTTTAAATAGAGGTTCAAAGTTAACTGAACTTTTAAAACAAGGACAGTATTCTCCCATGACAGTTGCAGAACAAGTTATATCAATTTTCTGTGGCGTAAAAGGTTATTTGGATGATATTGAACTTAAAGATGTAGCAGACTTTGAAAATAAAGTTCTACAAAAGTGTAAATCTGACAAGCCTGAGATTATGGAGTCTATTGCCAAAACTGGGAAGATTGAGGAAGATATTGAAAAACAATTAGTAGAATTAATTAAAGGAATTAAATAATCATAAATGCCAAGTTTAGACGATCTTAGAAAAAGAATTACGAGTGTTAAATCAACTCAGAAAATAACAAAAGCTATGAAAATGGTGGCTGCAGCCAAGTTAAGAAAAGCTCAAGAGAATGCTGAAAAAGGCAGACCTTATTCAGAAAAAATGAACAATGTAATTTTAAATCTTTCAAAAAGTATAACAGATAAAGAAAATGCTCCCAAATTACTGGTCGGGACAGGTGAAGAGAAAGTTCATTTATGTATTGTTCTTACTGCTGATAGAGGTTTATGCGGAGGTTTTAATACTAACATTATTAAAAAAGCAAAAAGTTATTTCGAAAAAATAATATCTGAAAATAAAACTTTAAAAATTATTACTGTTGGATCTAAAGGATATGATCAACTAAAAAGACAGTATAAAAGTTATATTGTAGAGAACATTTCTTTCAAAGAGTCAAAAAATATAAATTACTTTGATGCAGATAAAGTAGGAAAAATTATAATTGAAAAATTTGAAAAAAATGAATTTGATGTTTGCGCAATATTTTACAATAAATTTAAAAATGTAATCACACAAATTCCACAAGAACAACAAATAGTTCCACTTAATGAAGATAAAGATGTCTCTGGTAATGATAATGATTATGAGTTTGAACCAGATGAAGATGAGATTTTAAGTAATTTATTGCCGAAAAATATTTCAACTCAAATATTTAAAGCAATGTTAGAGAATTCTGCCAGTGAGCAAGGTTCGAGGATGACAGCAATGGATAATGCAACCAGAAACGCAGGCGAATTGGTTGATAGGCTTACAATTGAGTATAATAGAAGCCGTCAAGCAGCAATAACAAAAGAGTTAATTGAAATTATATCAGGAGCAGAAAGTTTATAATTATGAGCAAAAAAGGAAACATAACACAAGTAATTGGTGCAGTCGTTGACGTAAAATTTGATGGAGAACTGCCAGAAATATTAACAGCTTTAGAGTGTGATAATGGAGGTAATAGATTAGTTTTAGAAGTTGCGCAGCACCTTGGAGAGTCAAGTGTTAGAACCATTGCTATGGATAGTACAGAGGGACTCAAAAGGGGTGATGAAGTAAAAGATACAGGCGCTCCAATTCAAGTTCCAGTAGGTCCAGAAACATTAGGACGAATTGTAAACGTAATAGGTGAACCAATCGATGAGAAAGGACAAATTTCTACTAAAGAAAATTGGCCTATACACCGACAAGCTCCTTCTTTTAATGATCAGTCTACAGAAACAGAAATTTTAGTAACCGGAATAAAGGTAATCGACCTATTAGCACCTTATGCTAAAGGTGGAAAAATTGGATTGTTCGGTGGAGCAGGAGTTGGAAAAACTGTAATTATAATGGAACTTATAAATAATATAGCTAAGGCCCATGGTGGATTTTCAGTATTCGCTGGAGTGGGAGAGAGAACTAGAGAAGGGAACGATTTATATCACGAAATGATCGAGTCAGGAGTGATCAAGCCAGAAGGAACTGGATCTAAAGCTGCATTAGTTTATGGACAAATGAATGAGCCTCCAGGAGCTAGAGCTAGAGTAGCTTTAACTGGTCTTACTGTGGCAGAGTATTTTAGGGATCAAGAGGGTCAAGATGTTTTGTTTTTTGTTGATAACATTTTTAGATTTACGCAGGCAGGTTCAGAAGTATCAGCTCTTCTAGGAAGAATACCTTCTGCTGTTGGTTATCAGCCTACTCTTGCAACAGATATGGGAAACCTGCAAGAAAGAATTACAACCACAAATAAAGGATCAATTACATCAGTTCAGGCAATTTATGTACCTGCAGATGATTTAACGGATCCAGCTCCAGCAACATCTTTTTCACACTTAGATGCAACGACTGTACTTTCAAGACAAATTGCTGAATTAGGTATTTACCCAGCTGTTGACCCTTTGGATTCTACTTCTAGAATTTTAGATCCAAGAGTTGTTGGTGATGAACACTATCGAGTAGCAAGATCTGTTCAGAAAATTTTACAAACATACAAATCTTTGCAAGATATTATTGCAATTCTAGGAATGGATGAGCTATCAGAGGATGATAAACTTACTGTTGCTAGAGCTAGAAAAATTCAAAGATTTTTATCACAACCTTTCTTTGTGGCTGAAGTATTTACAGGATCTCCAGGTAAACTAGTAGATTTAGAGTCAACAATTAAAGGGTTTGATGCAATATGCAAAGGAGAATATGACCATCTGCCTGAAGCTGCTTTTTATATGGTTGGCACAATAGAAGAAGCAATAGAAAAAGCTGAAAAAATGGCAAAAGATGCAGCTGCTTAATGAGTAATCTTTTTAATATAGATATTGTTAATCCAGAACAATCTTTTCTTTCTAAAGACAATGTATTTGAGGTTGTAATACCTGCTGTAGAAGGAGAGATTGGTATTCTTAGAGACCATATTCCAATTATCTCTTTTTTAAAACCAGGTATAATTAGAGTATTCTCTGAGTCTGAGGAACAAAGTTTCTATGTTGAAGATGGTATTGTCGAATTTAAAGACAATACATTATCTGTATTAACTAGTTCAATTTTTGATTTAAAGGATGCCGATAAAAATTTTGTATCTGAATCGATAAGCAGCGCTGAAGCAGAATTATCAAAAGATAATATCGATGATCAAAAAAGATTTCTTTTAAACCACAAAGTCGAAGTTCTAAAATCTATAAGTATTAATTAACTACTTTTTCTAGTTCTTTTTGAATTTCTTGGTAAACATGAAGTTTAAAATCTACAACTTTAGTTGTTAAATCTTTAATATCTATCCATTTCCAATCTAAAAATTCAGGATGTTTAGTTTTAATGTTAATCTCATTTTCCTCTCCATTAAACTTTACAATAAACCACTTTTGCTTTTGGCCTTTATATTTTCCTTTCCAAATAATTCCTAAAAGGCGATCAGGAAGATCGTAAGTTGTGTATTTGCTTATTTCTTTAACTAGTTCTACTGACTTTATGCTTGTTTCTTCTTTAAGTTCCCTTAACGCTGCATCAAAATAATTTTCACCTTCATCAATACCGCCTTGAGGCATCTGCCAAAAATCAGCAGGATTATCAATTCTTTTTGCCACAAATATCTTATTTTCTTTATTTAAGACTGCGATACCTACACCATTTCTTAATGGGAGGTTTTGAAATTTTTCTTTCATTCTTAACCATTTAATAATTTAAGAGCAAATTCCAACTGGTTATCGGTATCTGTATTTATTCTAAATTCATCTGAACCTTCAGCAATAACTATATCTGGGTTTACACCTACTCTTGAAATCGATTTACCTGATGGAAGATAGTATTTAGATACAGTAAGTCTTATGGCACCTTCATTTTCTAAAGGAATAATTGATTGGACTGACCCTTTTCCATATGTACTCTCTCCTACTAATATTGCTCTTTTGTGATCTTGTAGTGCTCCTGCAACAATTTCAGATGCTGATGCAGACCCATAATTAATCAAAATAACCATTGTTTCTCCATCAATAATATCTCCTTTTTTTGCAAACCATTTTCTATTTTCATATTTTCTTTTACTTTTTGTTGAAACTATTTCTCCATTTTCTAAAAAATAATCTGAAATTTTTATTGCTTGAGATAACAATCCACCAGGATTATTTCTTAAATCTAATATGTAATTTTTAATTTTCTTATTTTTCTTAAATTCTTTGATTTTATTTTTTATTTGTTTACTACTATTCTCATTGAATGATGTTAATCTTATATAAGCTGTTTGATCATCTTTAATTTCTGACTTTACAGATGCAACTTGTATAATTTCTCTTGTAATTGTAAATATAAGTGCTTTTCTTTCTCCCCTTCTTCTAACAGTAATTTCGATATCAGATCCAACTGGGCCTCTCATTAATTCTACAGCCTCAGAAAGAGTTTTTCCTTGAACTTGAACATCATCGATTTTAACAATATAATCTCCAGCTTTAACACCAACCTCCTCAGCTGGTGAGT
>CACKFP010000018.1 GCA_902599485.1 uncultured Pelagibacteraceae bacterium
AATTAGGAGCAGGCTTATCATCTATTTTATTTTTAGCTGAAATAATTGTTGGTGTTATTAGTGCTAGTATTTTAACAAATGAACCTTTTGGTTGGAGAGAAACTCTGGGAAGTATTCTGATAATTCTTGGTGGTGTAATTGAAGTTGTATATGTTCCAAAGTCAGAGAAGAAATTAGCATAATGGATATTAATGAATTATTGAAATCAAAAAAAAAAGTCTTCTTAGATGGAGGAACAGGTTCAGAAATTCAGAGACTTGGTGGAAAAATGGGACCAGCTTTTTCTGGTTTAGCAAATGTTTTCTCACCAGAAATAGTAATCAAAGTACACGAAAGTCATATAAACGCTGGATGTGATATGATAACAACCAATACTTTTGGAACTGCAAGACATTGTCTTGAGCCTTCAAATTTAGGAGATCAGACTATAAAAATTAACATTGATACAGTTAAGTTAGCAAGACAAGCAATCAAAAATTCTGGAAAAAAAATTAAAATTGCTGGAAGCATGTCAACATATTTAGCTTTAGCTGAAAATGAATTTAGACCTGACACAAAATTTGTACCATCATTTGCAAAAGAAGAAAAAAATTATAAAGAACAAGCTAAAGTATTAAAAGAAGAGGGAGTCGAAGTACTTATTCTTGAAATGCTTTTAGATATTGATCACGCTAAAATTTTGTTAAATGCTGCTTTAGAAACAGGTTTACCTGTCTGGGTTGGATTAAGTTGCTGCATAAGTAAATTTGATGAAACCGTAGTAGGTAGAAATTTTAGAGCTGAAAAAGAGAGATCAATTATATATGACCCTTTAAAATATCCTGATGAACCAAAATTCCTTCCTGAAGATAAAATTATAAATTTTGCTGAAATAATTAATTCACTCAAATCTATTGGTGGAGATGTTTATGGAATAATGCATAGTTGGTTTATTGATACAAAAGAGGGAATGAAAGTTTTAAAATCAAATTGGAATGGGCCAATTATGTTCTATCCAGAGATCCATAAATTTGACACTAGTACTATGCAGGCATTAATAACTGAAAATGAAATTGAATTTGTTGATAAGTGTTCCGAGCTAATAGACGATCAGGTAAAAATTATTGGGGGTTGTTGTGGCGTCACAGATAAACATTTAAAATCCTTGATAACAAAATTTTCTTAATTTAGTAATCTTTACTAATTATTTGGTCTATCATATTTACCATATCTTTTTTATATTTTTCATTTGTTGCAGATTTAGTCTCTAATACAGAAAAAAACGCAGCAACAACTTTTGTTTTCAAATTTATTCCTAAAAATTGGCCCCCATACCCAGAGTGACCAATCCAGTTACCGCATTTCATTAATGAATTAACATAACAGACAAATTTATCTTTAGATAATTGAATGTATTTGGGTCCCTCACTATTAATAGTTTTACTCAAAAAGGTTTTAGAACCAATATTTTTTCCATTTATACCTTTTCCAAACCTAGAAAAAAGTAAACCCATTCTTAAAAAATCTCTTGTAATTAAACTTCCACCTCCAGACATCCACGGTGTTCCAAATCTATCTGTACCTATATACAATCCTTCTTCAAATCCTATTGCTTCAACTGTTTCCAACAGCCATTGTCTTAAACTTTTTTTACTTACTTTTTCTACAATTAGCCCAATAACATCGGTATTAGCTGATTTATAATGCGCCAGATCGGTATAATTTTTTAAATCTCTGCTTTTTAAAGATTTAATTGAATTTAAATATTGTTCCTGGCTTTGAATGTTTTTACCTTTAATCGGCAGTCTCCATCCTCCCACAGGCTCATGTAAAAATGAAGACGAATAAGCTTTTGTATAATCTTCACTATATAGATTTACAATGTTCATGTCTAAAACGTCTTTTACTTTTGCATTTGCATAACCACTACCAATTTTTGGCAAGTAAAATGAAATTTTCTTATTCAAGTTAATTAGTTTTCTGTCTATCAGCTCTCCCACAAATAAATGTATAAACATTTTTGTAATTGACATAATTGTTTGAGGCTGATTTGTAGAAAAGTCCTTTGCGTACTGCTCGAATAAAATATCCTGATCTTTACCAACTATTAAAGAGCAAAAAGCTTTATTTTTAGTTACCTTTTTTACAGAAGATAATTTACCAATTCTCTTATTAATTTTTTTTTTTAATTTTAAAACAAAATCTGATCTAAGGTATATTCCATATCTATTAATTTTATATAAATTTCTAAAACCCAACCTCCTTTTATTTGGGAGATTCCATTGAGCTTTATTATCTTTTCTTGTAACTAATTCTGGATTTTTTTCTGAAATAATTTTTTTCAAATTAGTACTTTTTATCCAAACTTAAGAGATTTATTTTTCTCGTACTTTTGATGATAGCCTTCTGCTTTACAATAGTTTTTTTCTTTGGAAATTTTTGTAGTAACTTTTCCATCTAATTTCTCATTCATTTCTTTTAAAATTTTCTCTGCTGTATTTTTTTCATTATCATTATTATAAAATATCTCAGAGCGATATTGAATTCCTACATAAGTTCCTTGTCTATTCTTTTGAGTTGAGTCATGGAGTTTAAAAAATAATCTGACCATGTCTTCATAGCTTAAAATATTTTCATCATATTGAACTTTAACTACTTCTATGTGACCCGTATCCCCACCACAAACTGCTTTGTAAGTAACATTAGGATCATCACCTCCGCAGTAACCACATTCGGTAGATAATATTCCTTTTATACCATCGTATTTAGTTTCGTCCCAAAAACAACCAATACCACCAATAAACGTTTTCATAATTTTACAATATATTATTGCTTCAAAATTGAAACAGCTTTTATCTCTTCAACTCCTATACCACAACAACCACCAACAATTTTTACACCTTTGCTAAACCATTTTTTTGCAACTTCCAAATAATCATTGGGTGAAAAATCATCCACAAACTTCCAATTTGGTTTTTCGTAATAGCCTTTGTTAGGGTATGCACCAATAACTCCATTATAATTATTTAATGCAGTCTCTAAAGCTGCACTTGTTGTTTTAATATCTGAGTGAGCAATTAAAATTGGCCCCTTATGCAATTTACTAAAATTTTTTAACGATTCTTCTAAATCCTCGTAAATTTCAGTTTTATTCTTCACATCATCATAACCAAGTGTAATATTTTTTGTATTCTGATCTATTACACAGGAAATAGAAAGCCAAACAGGTAACTTTATATTTGAAGAACACTCAAGCATAGTCTCCACGATTTCTGCTTGAGATGTCATTGCTTCTAAAATTATTAAATCAACACCCTCATTTGATAAAATTTTAATATGTTCATTAAAACATGGTTTCATGTTCTTTGTTCCTAGTTTAAGAAAACTTCCATAACTCGAAACACTTCCTGCTAAACAGATGTTTTTTTTTGAATTATTAATTGCTTGTTTTGCAATTTGAACTGCTTGTTTATTAAATAATTCAATTGAGTCTTCATATCCGTGTTTTCTAAGAGAAATTGGAGTTGTAGCATAAGTATTTGTTGTAATAACATCAGCTCCTGCATCAATATAATTTTCATGAACTTCTTTTAGAAATTCTGGGCTATCTACCGAACATTTTCCACACCAGAGGTTTTGATCCATTTTAGCTCCTTTTTTTTCAAGCTCGGCACCTATACCTCCATCAAGTAAAATAATTTTTCCTTGATCAATTTTCTCTTGAATGAAAGTGTAAGACATTAATTGTTTGTGAAAGCACAAATTTTATTATTATCAAGATCTCGAATATAAGAATAGTAAACTCCAGAACCTTCTGGTCTTTCACCTCCAGCTCCTTCACTTTTTCCACCTGCCTTAAGTCCAATCTCATGAAACTTATCAACTATATCTCTAGATGATGTAATAAATGAAACTTGCGTTCCATTTCCATTAGTTGCCTCTTTCATATTGACAGGTTTGGTCACATAAAACTCTATAGTTCCATCGCCATTTTTTTCTGTGTAACCAGCGCAAACTTCATCTTTATAATTTCTTTCTAGATTTAAAACTTTTAAGACTTCATCATAAAAAATTATTGCTTTTTCTAAGTTATTGGTTCCTACCATTACATAACCAAGCATTTTAATTTTTCCATTCAGTAATAGTTTTTACCTCAAGATATTCATGCAATCCCCAAGTTCCACCTTCACGTCCATTTCCAGATTGCCTATAACCACCAAAAGGAGTTCCAGAATCCGCTGCTTTATGATTTACATAAACAATTCCAGACCTTAATTTTTTTGAAACTCTTTTTGCTTTTTCTTTATCATCTGTTTGTAAATAGTTTCCTAATCCATATTCTGTGTCATTTGTAATTTGGATAGCTTCCTCTTCATTCTCAAAAGGAATAATTGACAATACTGGTCCAAATATTTCCTCTTTTGCAATTCTCATATTATTATTAACATCAGTGAATACTGTTGGTTTAATAAAATAACCTTTCTTTAGATCTTCAGGTTTGTCAGGACCACCTGCTACTAAAGTAGCACCTTCTTCAATTCCACTATTTATTAAACTTTGAATTTTATCAAATTGAGTTTTTGAAATTACAGGCCCAATATGGTCACCAGCTTTTGAAGCAAGATCAACTTTAATTTTATTTGCTTCATCTGCAGCTTCTTCAACAGCTCTTTTATAAATTGATTTTTCAACAAGCATTCTAGTTGGAGCATCACAGGATTGACCTGAATTACTCATTACGTTTCTAATACCATCTCTGACTGCATCAGGATATGCATCAGCAAAAACAATATTTCCACCTTTACCACCAAGTTCAAGACAAACTCTTTTTATAGTTTCAGCAGCATTCTTTGTAATTAATTTTCCAGCTCTAGTAGATCCTGTAAATGAGACCATATCAACATCAGGATGTCCTGATAAGTCAGTTCCAACACCAGGCCCATCACCATTCACTAGATTAAACACTCCAGCTGGAAATCCAGCCTCATCTATCATCTCTGCAAATAACATTCCTGACAATGGTGCAATTTCAGATGGCTTAAGTACCATTGTACATCCAGTAGCAAAAGCTGGAATTACTTTTAAAGCAATTTGATTTATAGGCCAATTCCAAGGTGTAATTAATCCGCAAACTCCAATTGGCTCATATACAATATGATTAGTAGATCCTTTATCAAAACCTGGTTCGAATTCGAAATCTTTTAATCTTTTTATAAAGTCTTCTATATGACCTGCGCCAGAAGATGTTTGATTAGCCGAACACCAATCTTTAGGACAACCAAGCTCTGTAGTAATAGCATCAGTCATATCATCCCATCTAGAATTATAAATTTTTAATAATTTTTCTAATAAATTTAACCTTTCTTCTTTTGAAGTTTCTTTCCAAGTCTCAAATGCAGATTTTGCTGCTTTGACTGCAGCATTTGTATCATCAGAACTTCCAAGACTTATAATTGCACAAACTTCTTCTGTTGATGGATTAATAACTTCACATTCATTCTTGTTTACTGGCTCAACCCATTTGCCATTGATATAAAATTTTTTTTTATCGAGCATTTATATTTCAAAATTAATTTTTCTTATTATACGTTTATTTACTATAACCATTCAAGAAATTAGATACAGTTTTTAAATTTTAATGATTAATCAATATGTGGTGGTATATTGTATTTATGAAATCACAAAAAATAGAACCAAAGTTTGAAAATAACCAAAATCCACGTATTGGACTTATCGCTTTAGCAACCGATCTAGTGATTGAAAAAGATTTTATAAGTGTAATTAAAGATAAAAAAATAGATTTTTTTGTAAATAGAATAGAATGTTATAATCCCTTAACCAAAGAGAATTTGATCAAAATGTCAGAGAATATTACTCAAGTAACAAGAGATATCTTGCCAGAGCAAAAATTAGACTGTGTTGTATATGCTTGTACATCAGGAACTATTGCAGCAGGGTACGATAATATTAAAAATAAAATACAAGCAGCAAAACCTGAGGCAAAACTTTCAACACCAAGTACAGCAGCTTTGAAAGCATTGAAAAAATTAAATATTAAAAAACTTTCTATATTCACACCTTATAGTAAAAAAGTTAACGATGATGTTGTTGATTATTTTAAATCATCTGGTTTTGAAATCACCTCAAATTCATACTTTGATATTCATTCTGACATGGAGATTGGTAAAGTAGATCAAAATTATCTGTTTGATGTGCTAATAAATTTAGATGTAAGTGAGGCAGATGCTTTATTTGTATCTTGCACCGCTTTACCAGTTCTTCCTCTAATACAAAAATTAGAAGATAAACTTGGAATACCAGTTCTTTCAAGCAATCAGGCTTTAATCTGGGAATCTTTAGAAAACATAGGTGAAAATAAATCTGTAAAAGGATTTGGAAGACTGTTTGATTAATTTATGTCCTTTTCAAAAGAAGAATACAAACAAAGACTATTAAAAGTTCAATCTCTGATGAGAGAGAAAAAAATTGATTTAATCATTTCTCACGACACAAATAATATGAATTATCTTACAGGCTACGATGCTTGGTCTTTTTATTATGCACAATGTGTATTAGTGCACGTTGATTCAAAAGAGCCAATTTGCTTTGTTAGAGATCAGGATGCAGGTGGGGCGTACATAAAGACCTATTTAAATAAAGACAATATTATTGTTTATGATGAGAGTTATATTCATACTTGGCCAAAACATCCCTATGATTACTTGACCAAAATAATTAAAGAAAAAAAATGGGATAAACTGTCTATAGGAGTTGAAATGGATGCTCATTACTTTACAGCTTTTTGTTATGAAAAGATTAAACAGGGGTTACCAAATGCAAACATTATCGATTCTGATCGACTAGTTAATTGGGCTAGATTAATTAAATCTAATGCAGAGATAAATTATATGAAGTCTGCTGCTTTAATTTCTCAAAAAGGAATGCAAACTGCAATGGAAGTAATTAAACCTGGTACAAGACAATGCGATGCTGTTGGAGAAATTCAAAAGTCTTTATTTTATGGTACAGAAGAATTTGGAGGTGAATATTCTAGTATCGCAACGCTTCTTCCAACTGGAAAAGGTACATCTGCTTCACATTTAACAGCAACCCAAGATAAATTTATTGAAGGTGAAGCAACTATAATTGAACTTTCAGGTGTTTATAAAAGATATCACGCACCTATGGCTCGAACAATTTTATTAGGTAAACCTGATCAATTAAAAATAGATACAATGAATAAAACTATAGAAGCTTTACAAGCTGGAATTAATGCTACAAAACCCGGAAACACAGCAAATGATGTTGCCCAAGCCTTTTGGAAAATTTTAGATAAATATGGTATCGAGAAGAAATCAAGAACGGGTTACTCAATAGGCATTGGATATCCACCAGATTGGGGAGAGCATACTTTAAATATTTATAAAGGCGATATGACAGTACTTGAACCAAATGTTTGTTTTCATATGATTGCAGTAATGCAGTTTGGTGATTGGGGAGTAGAAGCATCTGAAGCAATCCGAGTTACCGACAAAGGTTGTGAATTATTCTGTAAATTTCCAAAAGAGCTACATATTAAGAACTATTAGCTATTGATAATTAACTTCTTAAATGTTTTAAACACTAGATGTCTAAAAATACAGAATTCGTTAAGTTCGATAAAGTTGACAAAAGTTACGATGGTAAAGTCTTAGTAGTAAAAGATTTAAATCTTAATATCTCAGAGGGCGAGTTCATTACTATGCTTGGTCCATCTGGTTCAGGAAAAACAACTTGTCTGATGATGTTGGCTGGATTTGAAACACCAACCAATGGTGAAATCTATTTAGATTCTAATCCTATTTCAAATATTCCACCGCACAAAAGAGGAATTGGAATGGTTTTTCAAAATTATGCATTGTTTCCTCATATGACAGTTTATGAAAATTTAGCATTTCCTTTAAGAGTTAGAAAAGTTCAAAAAGATGAGATTGATAAAAAAGTAGATAAAGCTTTATCAATGGTTTCTTTATCAGGATTTGAAAGTAGAATGCCAGCGCAATTATCTGGTGGTCAGCAACAAAGGGTAGCTGTTGCAAGAGCTCTAGTATTTGATCCAGCAGTAGTTCTAATGGATGAACCTCTTGGAGCTTTAGATAAAAACTTAAGAGAAAGTATGCAATACGAAATTAAACATATTCATGAAAATATTGGTGTTACTGTAGTTTACGTTACACACGATCAAGGAGAAGCATTAACAATGTCAAATAGGATCGCAGTTTTTAATGATGGTAAAGTTCAACAATTATCGAGTCCTGATAAATTGTACGAAGAACCAGTTAATTCTTTCGTTGCAGAGTTTATAGGTGAAAATAATACATTTGGAGGAGAAGTAACTGACATTTCAAAAGATGTTTGTAAAGTTAAACTACAAAATGGAGAAATTTTAGCTAATCCAGTTTCAGTAACTTCCAAAGGTGATAAAACAACAGTTTCAATAAGACCTGAGAGGGCATTGATAAATCCAAAAGATAAAATGGATAATAATCAAACGGGAAAAATCGAAGAAGTTATTTACCATGGTGATCACACTAGAGTAAGATTAGATCTTTTAGGTAATAAAGAATTTATTTTAAAAGTTCCAAATAGCTCAAACGACTTAGATTTAAAATTAGGTAATGAGATTAAAGTAGGATGGAACAGTCAAGACGCAAGAGCTCTAGATCCTAAATAATTTCTTAAATATCCCAGTATTCCTATAACAAAATGGCCTGTTGACTCTGAATATCGTTTTTGTTGTACTTCGCTTATATAAATTAATTTATATTAAACGTTTAAACGGAGGATAAATGAAAAAATTAAGTAAATTATTACTTGCTCTTTCTTTTGCTCTTTCAATAACTTCATCTGCATTTGCGGTTACAGTAGCATCTTGGGGTGGAGCTTATACAGAGTCTCAAAAGCTAGGGTATGGTGATCCAACTGCAAAAGCTCTTGGTGTTGATATCAACTGGGTAGACTATTCAGGTGGATTGTCTGAGATCAAAGCTCAAAAAGAAGCAGGTGCAATTACTTGGGATATTATCGATGTATTCGCATTTGATACTATCAACGGATGTGACGAAGGAATTTTCGTTGAATTCGATTTTGACAAAGATTTCCCTGCAGCTCCAGATGGAACTCCTGCAAGTGAAGATTTCTTTGCTCCAATGCCAAGTAAATGTGCTGTAGGAAACATTTTATATTCATGGAATTACGCATACGATAATAGAGCGTTCGATGGAAAAGCACCTTCAACAATTAAGGACTTTTTCAACACTAAAAAATTTCCAGGAAAAAGAGCAATTTATAAATCTGCTCTTACAAACCTAGAAATCGCTTTAGCAGGTGACGGTGTTTACATGGGTAAAGGTGGATCTGAGATCTACAAATTACTAGAAACTGAAGCTGGTGTTAACAGAGCAATGAATAAAATCAAAGAGCTTTGCACAGATCCAAATGGTGGATGTGTGTTCTGGTCAGCTGGTGCTCAACCACCAGAATTATTAGTTGCTGGTGAAGTTGTAATGGCAACTGGTTGGAATGGAAGATTTTTTAATGCTGAAATCGGTGAAGGTGCTCCAATTACGCAAGTATGGGATGGACAAGGTCTTGACTATGAATATTTCGCACTTGTAAAAGGTGGACCAGATGAAGCAAATGCTAAAAAAGCTTTAGCAATGATGACTAACACTGAAATGTTAGCTGGAAGTGCTAAATATATTGCATATGCTCCATACAGATTGTCATCTTTAGAAATTATCAAAGCAAATGAGCCTTGGTACAAAGATGGTAAAACTGAAATGATGCCACAAATGCCAACTGCTCCTGCAAATACTAAAAAATACTTTTTAGTTGATCCATTTTTCTGGGCTGATAACGGTACAGAGCTTGGTGAGAAGTGGGAAGCTATGAAAGCTGGTCTATAAAAGAGTATAAAAGACTAGAATAATATAATATATATAGGGCGACTTTTTTAAGTCGCCCTTTTTATTTATGAGCAGCGAAACAAAACAAATACTTACAACTGATGGAATTCCTTTAGAGATAAGCTTAAAAAAAGCTGAAAGAAAAAACAAAATTAAAGCATTTTTACTAGTAGCTCCTTTATTATTATTTTTGATTATTACTTATATTTTTCCAATTGGAGAAATGTTTACAAGAAGTATTGATGATAAAATGATTACAAATATGCTTCCAAAAACATTTAAGTCTATGGAATCATGGGATGGTAAAGAACTTCCATCCGAGGAAGTATTTGCTTCATTTTTATCTGATTTTAAAATTCTTGTGGAAAAAAAAGAACACGGAAAATTAGCTCAAAGACTTAACAAAGAGAAAAATGGGTTTAACACCATTACAAAAAAATTATTCAGACAGGTAAAAAGAAATAAAATTGACGAGACGCAAAGTATTAAAGAACAAATAATGAAAGTTCATAAGAGATGGAGAAATGTAGAATACTGGCAAGCAATTAAAAGAACTGCACCTCCTTATACCTCAGCTAAATATTTAAAAGCTATGGATATGTATTTAAATGAAGATAACAAAATTACTCAAGTTAGTGAGGACAGAAGAATACATAGAATTCTATGGTTGAGAACAGTAGAGGTTGCTTTCTTTGTTACTGTTTTTTGTTTTTTAATGGGTTACCCAATAGCCCATTTACTAGCAACACTCCCAATGAAGTACAGTAATTTATTAATGATTTGTGTTCTTCTTCCATTTTGGACATCATTATTAGTTAGAACAGCTAGCTGGATGATTTTACTTCAACAACAAGGAGTAGTTAATGATTTCTTTGTGATGATTGGCCTTGTGTCAGACGATAATAGGCCAGAAATGATGTACAATAAAGTTGGAACTTATGTTGCAATGACGCAGATTTTATTACCATTTATGGTTTTACCACTTTACAGTGTAATGAAAACTATCTCGCCAAGTTTAATGAGAGCAGGCAAATCTCTTGGTGGAACACCTTTTGTAGCTTTTTGGAAAGTATATTTTCCATTAACAATACCAGGTATTGGGGCAGGGTGTCTTTTAGTTTTTATTTTAGCAATAGGATATTACATTACACCTGCATTAGTTGGAGGAGCATCGGGAACCTTAATTAGTAACCAAATTGCATATCATATGAAAACCACTTTAGATTGGAGTTTTGCTTCAGCGATGGGACTTATGTTGCTTGGAGGAGTTTTGGTTATCTATTGGCTTTATAATAAATTAGTTGGAGTTGATAATATTAAGTTAGGTTAGTATGGCATTACCAAAGTATACAGAAACTAGATATAGAATTTGGCACTACTTTTACATTGCTATATGCACTTTTGTATTTATTTTTTTAATAGCACCTTTATTTGTAATATTTCCATTATCATTTAATGCTGAAGAGTTTCTTGTTTTTTCAGAAGGGATGAAGAATTTAGACCCAGATGCTTTTTCTTTAAGATGGTACAAAGATATGGTCTACGGCACAAAGAATCCATGGGGTCTTGCTGCAAAGAATAGTTTTATTATTGCTATATTTGCAACTTTAGGGTCAGTAATTTTAGGAACGGTTGCTGCATTAGGATTGAGCAGCAGACACATGCCTTTTAAAGGAATAATAATGGCAACTTTAATTTCACCCATGATAGTTCCACTTATTATATCTGGTGTTGCAATATTCTTTTTTATGGCAAAGGCAGGTTTAGCGGCAACTCATACAGGAATAGTTTTAGCTCATATAATTTTAGGAACACCTTTCGTTGTAATAACTGTTACTGCAACATTATCAGGTTTTGATCATAGTGTGACGAGAGCAGCAGCCAGTTTAGGCAGTAATCCAGTAAACACATTTATGAAAGTAACCCTTCCATTAATTTTACCAGGTGTAATATCAGGAGGTTTATTTGCTTTTGTAACTTCTTTTGATGAAGTTGTAGTCGTTTTATTTTTAGCGGGTCTTGAAAACACAACAATTCCAATCCAAATGTGGACAGGTTTAAGAGAACAATTAAGCCCGACAATTTTAGCAGTTGCTACATGTTTAATCGTTTTATCAACCTTAATATTGATTAGTGCTGAATTATTAAGAAGAAGATCGGAACGTTTAAGAGGAATTAATAGATAATTAATTTACCGACTCGATTACTGTCGCAATACCCATACCTAAACCAATACATTGAGTAGATAAAGCGTATTTCTTATTTTCACGTCTAAGCAAATCTGCAGCTTTGCCAGTAATTCTAGCTCCTGTTGCTCCTAGAGGATGACCAAGCGCTAAAGCTCCACCATCTAAATTAGCTTTCTTTTGATCGATACCAAGATCTTTTAAACATGCTATTGATTGAGATGCGAAAGCTTCATTAATTTCGACAATATCAATATCATTAATTGATAAATTGGCTCTCTCCAATGCTTTTTTGGTTGCTCCTATAGGTCCAAGTCCCATTACATCTGGTTCACATCCTTTAACTCCAGTTGAAACAATTCTAGCTAAAATCTCTAAACCATTTTCTTTGGCATAGCTTTCTTCACATATCAATGTTGCTGCTGCTCCATCGGTAAGAGGTGAGGATGTTGCTGCAGTAACAGTTCCTTCTTGATCAAATGCAAGTTTTAAACCATCTAAAGTTTCTTGATTACTTTTTGGACGTATGTTTCCATCTTTTGTGCAACCAGCGATTTCAACGATTTCATTTTTAAATTTACCATTAACTTCAGCTTCATTGGCTTTTTGATGACTTTGAATTGCAAACTCTTGTTGTTCAGTTCTTGAAATTTTATATCTCTTGGCAACATTTTCAGCAGTTATTCCCATTGAAAAATAGACATTTGGATTTTCTTTATCTGTGTAAGGATAAGGTATTGGTTCAAAGCCAGTTGTAACCCTAGTCATACTTTCAACACCTCCACATACGAAAACTTTTCCTGCGCCCATTGCTATTTTACCTGCCGCAACATGAATAGCTTCCATAGATGAACCACACCATCTATCAACTGTCATTCCAGATGTATGTATTTCCATTCCAGATAAAAATGTTGTGAGTTTCCCAATATTAAAACTCTGCTCTCCAACCTGGAAAGCACACCCAACAACAATATCTTCTATATCAGCAGGATTTACTTTAGTTTTAGATACAAGATTTTTAACAACTTCTGCAAACATATTTACAGGCTTAACATCAATTAATTCACCTTTTCTAGCCATAGTAAAAGGAGATCTTGAATATCCTGCTATTACTGCTCTTTTCATATAAGTGTTATACCCACTAATTATTATTTTGAAAATGGTAAAGAGGACACAATTCCTTTTCTTAATTTATTATCTGGAGTGTGAACTAAAACTTCTGATCCTATTTTACAAAATTCATTTAAAATCATAGATAAACCAATATTTTTTTTGAATTTTGGAGAATAAATCCCTGAAGTAATTTTACCAATTAATTTCTTATCTTTTGAATAAAGTGGAAAAGGAATTGAACATGGAGGACAATCTACACCATCAAATAATACTCCTTTTAATTTTTGTTTTACACCTTGTTTCTTAATATTATCTAAAGCATTTTTTCCAATGAAATCATGATCGCTTTTGTCACTACAATATTTTTCTAAGTTACATTCAATTGGATTATTTTCTTTTGTAAAATCATTTCCATATGACATTAATCCTGCTTCTATTCTGTCAATTAAATTTGGGCATCCTGGAGCAATGTTAAATTCTTTCCCCGCTTTCCATATTATATCCCAAATTTTTTCTCCCATTTCATTTTTGTCGAAGTAATCTTCAAAGCATTTAAAATAAATTTCAAATCCATCTTGTTTGCTGTATCCTGATCTTGCAATAACTTGTTTAGTTCCTAAAAAATCAAATATTCTAAAATTAAAAAATTTTAATTTTCTAATATCTTCTCCGAATATTGATGCCATCAAATCTTCAGACTTTGGACCTTGTACTGCAAGAGGATATACATCTGGTTCTGTTATGCTCACATTTAGATTTAAACCAACTGCAATACCTTTTGCCCAAAGCAATACATCAGAATCTGCTATTGAAATCCAAAACATATCATCATCTAACTTTAACAACACTGGATCATTTATCATTCCAGCATTTTCATCTATCATAGGAATATAAAAACATTTTCCAGTCTCCATATTTTTTAAAGATCTTGGCGTCATTTTTTGTACTAATAAACTAGCGTCTGGACCTGATATCTGAACTTGTCTTTGACAAGAAACATCCCATAGCTGAACATGCTCATTTAAATGCCAATAATCATCCTCAACAGATTTCTGAAATCTTTTTGGTAAGAGCATATGATTTACAACAGTAAAATCAGTTACACCACATTCTTCAACTCTCTTGGTGTAAGGAGTTCTTCTTATTCTCCTAGACATATTTAGTTTTGTGCTAATTTTGCTTTGTATCAACGAAGCCATATATTATTTTGACCACCAAACTGTATAGCTGTTAGGAGAAATTATGATTGGCAAGTGATAATTTTTTTTATTATCAGTCATTTTAAATTTTATGACTATTTCACCCACAATTTTTTTTTTTTTAAAGTATCTTTTGAATACAAAGACTGATGGAAATGGTAGGATTAATCAGCATTTACAATCTTTTTTGCTAAGATTGAAATGCTGATTAATCCTACCATTTCCATCAGTCTTTGTATTCAAAAAAAGCTTTTTTAATTTTGAGGATTGTATTTGATAAATCTTTACTTTGACGTTACTCGCATGAGTTCCATCAGAACCATTCAATAAATGTGAGCTAAATTTTGCCATTTTACTCTATTGAAGATTTCTCTCTCTTGCTGGCCACAGCAGCAACAATTGGACTTAATACTGGTTTAGCTTTTACATTTACACAAGCAGTTTTACCGCTTGCAATAGCTCTTTTTTAATGCTGGACCCAATTCTTCTCTTTTCGTTACTAATTCTCCATGACCCCCAAAACCTTCAAAAATACTGTGGAAAGGTATATCTCTAAAGTCTGTTGCAACTCTTTTTTCCGCTTTCAAATAGTCTTTCTTGTTGTTGACCAATTGATGCTAAGCCACCATTATTGTCAATAACAACAACGATTGGTTTCTTTTCAAAAAATGCGGTTTCTATAGACATGCCTCCAGATAAAAAGGCACCATCTCCACTAATTAAAATTACATTCGATTTAGGGTTATTATT
>CACKFP010000019.1 GCA_902599485.1 uncultured Pelagibacteraceae bacterium
AGCATTATATATTCAAGTAAAGAAACATTAATTGAAGACGGAGATAACAATTTTTATATATTGAAAGATGGTTTTGAATTTGAGATTGTAAATGAAATTATAAAATCAAAAAAATCAATCATAATTGACAAAAATAATAACAAATATGTATTCGAAAATTTATTACTAAACTTAAATATTAATGAAATTGCTGGTAAAGAATTGAAAGTTCAATTTGAGAAATCGTATTTTGGGAATAAAAATAATGACCCTCAATTAAAAGGTAGAAGCTCTTACTCAAATGAAGATGAATTGAAAGTTTATAAAGCTGTGTTTAGCACATGCAATGTAGAAAATAAAAGTTGCAGAGGATGGGAATTAAATTCTGATGAATTTAAACATGACAAAGTAAAAAAAATCTTCGAATATAAGAATTCATGGTTAAAAATTTTCGATTATAAGGTCTTTTTTACTCCTTATTTTAATCATCCCGATCCATCAGTAAAAAGAAAATCTGGTTTTCTCGCACCTTCATATTCTACTTCGGAAAGCCTTGGTATTGCATTTAATATTCCATATTTCAAAGTATTGAGTAAAGATAAAGATATTACTTTTAATCCAAGATACTACGCAGATAAAAGTTTTTTGCTCCAAAATGAATATAGGCAAGCATTAAAAAATTCTGAAATTCTAAGTGATTTTAGTTTTCTAATTGGTGACGCAGGTACAAAAGGTCATTTTTTTTATAATCAGATAGGTAAAATAAATGAAAATCTTAATTTTGAGTTAAATTTGCAAAGTGTTGAGGGAGATAATTATTTAAAGAATCATAAATTATTAGAGACATCTAGTCTTTTGAATGATGATAATTTATTAGTTTCTAATCTAGATCTAGATTGGACGTTTACTGATTCGACTTTAAATACGTCATTAAGAGTCTTTGAAGATTTATCAAGAAATTATAACGATAGATATCAATATGTTTTTCCAGATTTTAATTTTATAAAAAATATTAAAGTTCCAGATAATTATAATGGTAAATTTACTTTTAACTCATACGGATATAACAAACATTATGATACAAATACAATTGAGACAGTTATTACTAATGATTTTTTATTTTCATCAAATCAATACATAAATACGAAAGGCCTTATTTATAACTATAATATTTTTTTAAAAAATCCCAGCTCCTATGCAAATAACTCTTCGAATTTCAAAGAAAATGAAAATTATGATTTATATGGAACTTTAAAATTAGATGGAAGCATGCCATTATCAAAACAAGTAGACAATTATACTCATTTTTTAAAACCAATAGCATCGCTTAGATACAGTCCAAATGGCAATAAAGATATTACATCAAAAGATATACTTCTTAATTATGATAATGTTTTTAGCTTAAACAGAATTGGAGTTTCAGATCAAGTTGAGGGTGGAGATGCTTTGAGTATGGGTTTAGAGTTTAAAAGAACAAACATTGATGGATCTGATGTAATAGATTTTAAAATTGCAAATGTCTTTAAATCAAAAGAAAATATTAAACTGCCTACAAAATCAAAATTAAATCAAACAAGATCAGATATATTTGGGTCTCTTAAATATAATTTAAGTAATAATTTAAAAATTGGTTATGATTTTTCATATGATAGAGATTTGGATCATTCAAATTTAGATGGATTATATGTTGATATTAACTTAAACAACATTTTTACAGATTTTTATTATTATACCACTGATAATGATCTTGGTAAAAACGAAACTATTTCAAACAATACTGTAATTAACATAAATGATGAAAGTTCACTTAAATTTAATACTACAAAAGATTTAATTGATGACTTTACAGAATATTATGACCTAATGTACTCGTATATAACTGACTGCATATCTATAAATTTTAATTACAATAAGTCTTTTTATAGAGACGGCAATTTAAAACCTAACGAGAGCTTGTCTTTTTTAATCAAGATAATTCCATTTACTGAATTGGGTGTCCCAAATCTTGGTAAATTAATTAATAAATAATGTCAATTAAGAGCTTAGTATTATCAATTTTAATAGTTTTTATCTTCTTTCAAAACAATGAGTTGAATGGAAGTATTAAAATAAAATATAAAATTGGTGATGAGATTATAACAAATATAGACATTAATAATGAAAAGAATTATCTAATTTTTTTAAGACCTGAATTAAGAAATTTGTCCAACAAAGAAATTTTAAAAATTTCCGAAAATTCTTTGATAAGAGAAGTAATAAAAAAAAAGGAAATCAATAGAGTATTTAAGAACTTAAATAATGAAACTATAATTAATGAAGTAAAAAAAAAACTTTTTAGATTTAAAAATGTAAGTAATGAGGAGGATTTTTTGAGATTATTAGAGGCTAGCAACATTGAATATGGAAAAATAGTTGAAAAAATGAAATATGAAGCATTTTGGAATGAATTAGTTTTTCAAAAATATAACAAATTAATCAGAATTGATAAAAAGCAGTTAAGAATAGAATTAAAAACGAAAATATCTAATGACAAAAAATTTGAGTACAATATTTCAGAAATTTTGTTTGAAATTGAAAAAGATGAAAATATTCAAAGCAAATATGAAGAAATCATTAAATATATTAAATTAAATGATTTTAGAACTGCCGCTTCTAGATTTAGTATTTCGAGTAGCGCAAATAATGGTGGCAATGTTGGATGGATTAAAGGAACCTTGTTGTCAGAAAAAATTAACTCTATTTTAAAAAAAATAAATAAAGATGGAATTACTAAACCAATTAAATACCCAAGTGGATATTTAATATTAAAAGTAAATGACAGAAAAGAGTTAAATCAAAATATAAATATTGAAAAAGAGCTAAAAGAACTGGTTAGTTATGAAAAAAATAAACAATTAAACCAGTTTTCTTTATTGCTTTTTAAAAAACTTAAACAAAATATAAAAATAAATGAATACTAAATATGTTTTAATAATTCTTGGTGAACCATACAGTACCTTTTCTGAAATATTAGGAAAATATTTTAAAAAAAACCATAAATTAGGTAAAAAAATTATATTAGTTGGTTGTAAAAGTTTACTTCAAAGTCAGTTAAAAGATTTGAACTTATTATTTAAATTAAACGAAATAAAGCTTATAAAATATGCAAAAAAAAATGTTGTAAATATTATTGATATTAAATTTAATTACAAAAAAATATATTCTCAAGTATCTAATAAATCAAATAATTATATAAAGAAGTGTTTTGATATCGGCTTAAAAATATTAAAAAAAAATAATGATATAATTTTAATTACAGGACCAATCACAAAAAAAACTTTTTTAAAAAAAAAATATTTAGGGATTACTGAATACCTTGCAAATAAAAGTAAAGTTAAAGCAGAAACTATGCTAATATATAATAAGAATTTATCAGTCTCTCCAATAACTACTCATATTCCAATTAAAAATGTTGCAAAAAATATAACAAAAAACAAAATTATTAAAAATGCTAAAATGATAAATGAGTTTTATAAAAATTATTTAAATAAAAAAATAAAAATTGCAATTTTAGGACTTAATCCACATTGTGAATCAATTAGTAGATTAAGTGAAGAAGATAAAATTATTATACCTTCAATAAAATACCTAAATAATTTAGGAATAAATGCAGATGGTCCCTTCTCTGCGGATAGTTTTTTTTTAAAAAAGAATATAAAAAAATACGATGTTGTGATTGGCATGTATCATGATCAAGTTCTTACTCCTATAAAAACTTTATTTAAAT
Organism: uncultured Pelagibacteraceae bacterium; assembly: GCA_902599485.1. Classification (GTDB taxonomy): domain Bacteria; phylum Pseudomonadota; class Alphaproteobacteria; order Pelagibacterales; family Pelagibacteraceae; genus Pelagibacter. The sequence continues at coordinate 3,746 of CACKFP010000019.1, forward strand.
TTAATGCAATAAATATAACAATTGGTCTTCCATTTATTAGAATATCACCGGATCACGGGCCAAACTCGCATATGCTTGGAAAAAACATATCAGATCCATCTTCATTTTTTTATGCAATGAATTTTATAGAAAAAAAAAATATATAATGAATCCAAAAAAAAGTTTGGGTCAGAATTTCTTAAATAACACAAATTTATTATCTAAGATTGTTGATAATGGTAAAATTTCAAAAGAGGATATAATATTAGAAATTGGACCAGGATCAGGAAACTTAACTAATGAATTACTAAAAAAAAAACCGAAGAAATTAATAGTTGTTGAAAAAGATGATAATTTATCAGAATTTCTATATGATAGATTCGGTGGTCAAATTAAAATAATTAATAAAGACATCTTGACATGCTATAAAGATTTTAATTTCGACGAACCACTTAAGGTTTTTGGTAATTTACCTTATAATATATCAACAAAAATTTTAACCTCTTTTATAAAAATTGAAAACTTAAATAAGAAATTTAAAAAATTTATATTTATTTTTCAAAAAGAGGTTGCCGATAGAATAATTGCTGAAGAAAACACAAAAAACTATGGTAGGCTTTCAATAATAACTTCTTGGAAATTAAATAGTAAGAAACTTTTAGATATAGATCCAAAATTTTTCTATCCAAAACCAAAAGTTTGGAGCTCGCTAATTTCTCTGACACCTAAAATAACAATCGAGAATTTAAAAAATGCGAAACATCTTGAACACATAACTAATATTTTTTTTAATCAGCGAAGAAAAATGATTAGGAAACCAATGAGACAACTTTTTTCAAACTATGAAAAAGTAGCTAAAAATTTAAATTTAGATTTGAATTTAAGACCACAAAATCTTCCAATTAAAAAATATATAGAAATTTGTAAATTTTACGAAAATTAATTTAGTAAACTTTTTACATGCTTATTAATAAAATTACGATCAAATGAGAATTTACCCTTATTTTTTATTACTTTCATAATTTTTTTATAGCAAAGATTTAATTTATCATTTATGACCACAAAGTCGTACTCTTTCCATTTTAATAAATCTTTTTTGAATTCTTTCATTCTTTTTTTTACCGTTTTCATATTTTTCTTTTCTCTTTTTAAGAGTCTTTTAAGTAACTCACTCTTTGACGGTGGTAATATAAAGATTGTTAACAATTTGTATTTTAAGTTTTTATTTTTAATTTGTCTTGTGCCTTGCCAATCTATGTCAAAAATAATATTTTTTCCTTTATTTATTTTTTCATTAACTAATTTTTTTGATGATCCGTAATAATTATCAAAAACCTTCGCATGTTCCAAAAATTCTCCTTTTTTAATTAATTTTTTAAAATTATTTTTTGATATAAAAAAATAGTCTTTTCCATTTTTTTCGTTAGGCCTTGGAGATCTTGTGGTATGAGAGATTGAGATTGAGAAATTTCTGTTTTTAGAAATTTTTTTGACAAGTGTTGTTTTGCCTGCACCCGACGGTGAAGATAGTATAAATATTCCACCTTTTTTAAAGCTGGACATTAAAATTAAAATTAATTTGCTTTATTCTCTATAAATTTTACAGCATCACCTACAGTTAGTATTTTTTCTGCGTCACTGTCTGAAATTTCTGAACCAAATTCTTCTTCGAAGGCCATAACTAACTCAACAGTGTCAAGACTATCTGCGCCTAAATCATCTATAAAACTTGACTCTTCAGTAACTTTAGATTCATCTATACCAAGGTGATCTGCAACAATTTTTTTTACTTTATTTGAAATATCTTCTGACATATTTTTCTTTATTAGTTAATTTCGTTAATAAGTATTTATATAACTTTGTCAACTAAAATACATGCCACCATTAACATGTATAGTTTCTCCTGTAATATAATCAGATAATTCGGAAGATAGAAAGCTAACGACATTTGCCACATCCTCAGGCACACCAAATTTACCTAGTGAAATTTTATCTTCCATGTTTTTTTTGTAATCTTCATTAATTTTATCAGTCATTTCTGACTTAATAAAACCTGGGGAAACACAATTTACTTTTATATTTTTTTTTCCATACTCCAAAGCTAAACTTTTCGACATCCCTATTAAGCCAGCTTTTGAGGCCGAATAATTTGCCTGACCAACATTACCAGTATGGCCCACTATTGATGTGATATTGATTATTTTTCCATTTTTATTTTTCAGCATTTTTTTAATTGCAAATTTTGTTATCATAAAGGTAGCGGTAAGATTAAGGTCTAAAACTTTGTTCCATTCTTCATCTTTCATTCTAATAGTTAAATTATCGGATGTTATTCCTGCATTATTAATTAACACATCTATTTTATTTTCTAATTGATTGTTGCATTCGTCTATAAATTTCTCAATTAATGTATGATTTGATACATCAAATTTTTTAGTAATTACATTCTCGTATTTCTTTTTAATATTATCTAGTTTACTTTGATTTGTCCCTGTGGCTAAAATTTTTGCATTCACTGAATATAATTTATCTAAAATAGCACTTCCAATACCCCCTGTTGCTCCCGTTAATATTACATTTACGTTTTTTAGATTAATCATTTATTAAATTTTTTATATCTGTTAAATTATTTACCTGATTTAATTTTACATTTCTATCAATTCTTTTAACTAATCCAGATAAAACTTTGCCAGGACCGATTTCAATAAATCTATTGATCCCAGATCTAATCATATAATTTATACTTTCTCTCCATCTAACTGGATTTTCAATTTGCTCAATTAAAAATTTTTTTATATCATTCGATCTACTTAGTGGATTGGCAGTAACATTAGAAATGATATTAACTATTGGATCATTAAACTCTGTTTCAATTATTAAATTTTTCATTTCATCAGTTGCATTTTTCATCAATGGACAATGAAAAGGAGCACTTACTGGAAGTTTAACAAATTTTATATTTTTTTTAAATAAAGTTTCACCAAGTAATTCTAGATTTATTTTTTTTCCACTTATTACTGTTTGGCCATTTGAGTTGTCATTTGCTATATAGCATATAAATTTTTTTTCATTTTCTTTTAAAATAGTATTTATATTATCAATTGTTTGTCCAAGTATTGCGAGCATGCCTCCCTCACCGTTCGGAAGGGCATTTTGCATTGCCGTACCCCTGCGTTTTAATAAATTAATTGTTTGATCAAAACTTAAAGCTCCTGCACAACAAAGAGCAGAATATTCACCCAATGAATGTCCAGCAAAATATTTTGCATCTTTAACCCTAAATTCTGTTTCTTTTTCTATAACTTTGAAAAAAGAATAGCTGACTAAGAATATTGCCGGCTGAGTATTTTCAGTTTGATCTAAATCGTTTTTGGGTCCATCAAAAATTATTTTACTTAAATTTTTGTTCAAAAGCTCATCAGCATTTAAAAAATACTCTTTTACATAGTTGAAATTATCAAAAAGTTCTTTCGCCATGCCAATATTTTGAGATCCTTGGCCAGGGAATAATATTGAAAACATAAAAAGGTTAATAAATTTAGTGTTTTTTTATATTGTAATTAAAAATTTATAATAGTATATCCTCTTTTTTTCTATAAAATTATATGAACTTTTACGAGCACACATTAATAGCAAGACCAGATACTTCTCCGAGTCAAATAAAACAGATACAAGACAAATATACAAAAATTATTGAAAATAATGATGGTAACATACTAAAGTTTGAGAGTTGGGGTTTAATGCATCTTTCATATCTTATAAAAAAAAATAAAAAAGGTAACTATTTGCATTTCAAAATAAAGGGTAAAGGAAAGACAATTCAAGAATTAGAAAAAAACGAAAAATTAGACAAAAATCTTTTAAGATTTTTAACTGTAAGGGTCAAAAAGTTAGATTTAGAAACAGACTATTTTAAAAAAAATGAAGATGAAATTAAAAAGTAAATTTTAATTTATGAAAAAAAAAAATTTTAAAAAAAAGAGTTCACAAAATAATTTTTCTAAATTAAGTGTTTTCCAAAATCAGAAATATAAATTTAAAAAAAAATGTCCTTTATCAGGTAAAGGAGCTCCAAAAATTGACTACAAAAATATTAAATTGCTTAGACGGTATATCTCTGAAAATGGCAAGATTCTACCATCAAGGATTACTTCAGTAAGTCAAAAAAAACAAAGAGACTTATCGTTATCTGTAAAAAGAGCTAGGAATTTAGCATTAATATAATGAAAGTAATTCTTTTAGAGAATGTCAGAAAAGTTGGCTCGATTGGAGAAGTCATTGATGTCAAAAGAGGATATGCGCGTAACTTTTTGATTGCAAAAAAGAAAGCCTTATTTGCTTCAAAAGAAAATATTAAAGAAGTTGAAAAAATTAAAAATGATTTAAGTAAAAAAGATCAAGATAAAAAAAATTCAGCTAAAATAATTGACGAAAAATTAAAAAATAAACAATTCACTATAAAAAAATTAAGTACAGAAAATCGAGAGCTCTATGGATCAGTTAAACCTACAGAAATATCTAAAATAATTAAGGAAAATGAAGCGTTAGAAATTAATCCTTCTTTAATACAACCTAGTAAAGAAATAAAATCTTTGGGCAGTTTTGATGTCATTTTAAACCTACATTCTGAAATACAATCTAAAATAAAGATAACTGTAGTGGCGCAAGAAGAAAATTAATAATTATACAATTTTTTCCCCAGTAATTATTAAGATTTGGTATAACCTTATAAAATCAATAGTATATGCTATGTCACAATCATTAAATGTTATAAGTAATAAGTCTGAAGAATTACCTAATAATATTGAGGCCGAACAATCTGTTATTGGATCCATACTTTTAAGTAATGAAATTTTTGATGATATTAATTTAATTATATCCTCAAAAAATTTTTATGATCCAATTCATAAAAAGATTTATGAAGCATTAGAAAAATTAATTTATGGAGGTTTATTAGCAAACCCCATTACATTAAAGAATTATTTTGAAAAAGAAAACGATGAACTGAATATACCAGAATACCTGGTTAAGATAACCAAATTCTCTTCATCTTCGAGACAGGCAATTGAATATTCTAAATTAATTTTTGATTTATATGTCAAAAGAGAGCTTATAAAAATTTCTGGTGAAGTCATAGATTTAGCTAAATTAAATGATTTGAATAATGATGGCCAAAAAATAATTGAAAATTATGAAAAGTCTCTTTTTGATCTAGCAGAAAAAGGATCTTTTAATTCTTCATTAATAAAATTTGATGAAGCCATGAGACAAACTATAGAAATGGCCTCGAATGCTTATAAAAATGAGGAAGGTATCGTTGGAGTCCCAACAGGATTAAAAGATCTTGATGATAGACTGGGAGGATTGCATAAATCTGACTTAGTTATTATTGCAGGAAGACCATCGATGGGGAAGACTGCTTTAGCAACAAATATTGCTTTCAATGCTGCTAAAAATTTTCAAGAAAAAGGAGACAAAACTTCTGTTGCTTTTTTTTCACTTGAAATGTCATCAGAACAATTGTCAACTAGAATTTTAGCAGAACAATCTAGGATAAAATCTAACGATATAAGAAGAGGAAAAATTAGTGAAGAGCAATTTGATAAGTTTATTGAAACCTCTAAAGATATCTCTGAGTTACCATTATACATTGATGAAACACCCGCAATATCAGTTGCTGCGTTAAGTAATAGGGCAAGAAGAATTAAAAGATTGTATGGATTAGATTTAGTTGTAATCGATTATATTCAATTAATGAGAGGATCAAACAATAAGGATGGAAGAGTTCAAGAGATATCAGAAATTACACAAGGATTAAAGGCTTTAGCAAAAGAACTATCAGTACCTGTAGTTGCATTATCGCAATTATCTAGAGCAGTTGAACAAAGAGACGATAAAAAACCCTTACTATCAGATTTGAGAGAATCTGGTTCAATAGAACAAGATGCAGATGTTGTAATGTTTGTATTTAGAGAAGCATATTACTTAAAAAATAAAGAACCAAGACCGGCAACTGTTGAACACGCAGAATGGCAAGCAAAAATGAATGAAATTTCACATTTAGCAGAACTTCTAATACTTAAACAAAGGCATGGTCCAACTGGGACTATAATGCTTGAATTTGAGGAAATGTTTACCAAATTTAAAGATATTCAAAATAATTAAATTAAAATATATAAGCTAATAGTCAATGTTAGCTAAATTTTATCAAAATATTGTATTAAAAAAACCAAATTTAATTTTAATATTTTTGTTAATTTCCCTATTTTTTTTTGGATATAATTCAAAAAACTTTAGACTTGATGCATCTTCTGAAACATTGCTAATAGAAGGAGATCCTGATTTAAAATATCTTAACGAAATAAATGATAGATACGGCGCGAAAGAATTTTTAGTTCTTACTTATACTCCCAAAAATAGCATGATAGATGAAGCTTCTATTAAAAATCTAACACAACTTAAAAAAGAAATTCTAAAGCTTAACTGGGTATACAGCGTAATAACACTATTAGACATTCCTTTATTGAGCAGCTCTGATGAGCCGCTTATTGAAAGACTACAAAATTATTCAACGCTCAGATCAAAGGGAATTGATAAAGAAAGAGGATTTAATGAAATATTGAATAGTCCAGTTTTTAGAAACTTTGTCATCAGTGAAGATGGAAAAACATCCGGGATTATAGTTTATTTAAAATCAAAAGATAAAATTAAAAAATTTAAAAATAAAAAAGAAGAGGAGATATATAAAGATAAATTAAAAAAAGAAAATCATCAAAATATTCTAGAGATAAGACAAGTAATAAAAAATTTTAGCTCAGAAAGTAAAATTCATTTAGGAGGAATTCCGATGATTGCCGATGATATGATGACCTTTATAAAAAATGATATCATTGTTTTTGGTCTTGGAGTTTTTGTCTTTATTGTTGCTACTCTATGGTATGTTTTTAGAAGAATGATATGGATAATTGTTCCTATAAGTAGTTGTTTTTTTTCAGTAGTCATTATGACTGGTCTTTTGGGTCTCTTAGGATGGAAAGTTACAGTTATTTCATCGAATTTTATAGCTTTAATGTTGATATTAACTATGGCTATGAATATTCATATTAGCACAAGATATCTTCAGCTTTCAAAACAATTTCCAAGATTAAATAAATTTAAAATTATTTCTTTAACAACAACTAAGATGTTCTGGCCTATTCTATATACAGCCTTAACAACTATATTTGCTTTTTTATCTTTAATATTCAGTGAGATAAAACCAATAATAGACTTTGGATTCATGATGACTTTTGGTTTGATTATTTCCTTTCTTATTACCTTTAGTTTGTTGCCAACATTAATTAATTTAATTAAGTTTAATAAGATTTCAGTTAAGGAAGAAAAAGGCTCTGTTATAACTAATTTTTTTGGTAAAATTTCAGTATCAAATCAAAATACTATCTTTGGAACAACGATAATAATTATATTTCTAAGTGTATTTGGTATTTCAAAGCTTGAGGTAGAAAATAGTTTTATAAATTATTTTGATAAAAGTACAGAAATATACAAAGGTATGAAGCTTATTGATGAAAAATTAGGAGGTACAACGCCCCTTGAAATTATTTTAAAATTCCCAAAACAAGATGAGAGTGATCAAAAATCAGATGAAGAAGAAGATGATTGGGGAGATGAAGACGAGAATGATGACAAATACTGGTTTACCAAAGATAAAATAAATAAAATAAAAAAGGTTCATAGTTACTTAGACTCTTTAGAGCCCGTTGGAAAAGTTCTGTCTTTTTCTTCAATTATTGACGTCGCTACTCAGCTAAATAACAATAAAGAACTAGGCTCTCTAGAAATGGGTGTATTGTATACAAAAATACCAGATAATATTAAAAAAGAGATTGTAGATCCTTATATTTCTATAAAAGACTCTGAAGCTAGAATAAGTTTAAGAATAAAAGATTCTTTAGATAATTTAAGAAGAAATGATTTATTGATTAAAATAAATTCTGATCTTGAAAATAAATTAAATTTAAAAAAAGATGAATTCAAATTGGGAGGAGTATTAATTCTTTTTAATAATCTATTACAGAGTTTATTTAAATCTCAAATTTTGACCCTTGGATTTGTTATGCTTGGAATTTTTATAATGTTCATAATTCTTTTCAAAAATTTAAAATTAGCTTTAATAGGTGTTGTGCCAAATTTTATAGCAGCTTTTTTTATATTAGGTTTAATAGGACTATTGGGAATTCCGTTAGATATGATGACAATAACAATTGCAGCAATAACGATAGGTATAGCTGTAGATAATAGCATTCATTACATTTACAGGTTTAAAGAGGAGTATGCAAAGTTAAGAAATTATAATAAGACTTTAAAATTATGTCATTCGACTGTAGGTAAAGCTATTTTAAATACGTCTATTACAATAGTTTTTGGATTTTCAATTTTAATAATGTCTAATTTTATACCTACAATTTACTTTGGTGTATTCACAGGAATTGCTATGTTGCTTGCTATGGTTTCAGTTTTAACACTTTTACCTACTCTATTGCTTAAAATTAAACCATTCAATTAATGATTGAAGCTATTCAGGATCTTTTAATACAAGTAACATTGTTTGATTATATTTTTTTTGTATTAACAATTTATTTTTTAATTCAAGGATCTAGAAAAGGTTTTGTTTTAAGTTTATTGTCAGCTGCTAAATGGGTTTTAGCATATATATTGACAATTTATTTATTTCCAAAAGTAAAGCCTTACTTCGATGGCATTTTAGATAGTGAATATGTTCTCGATATAATTGTAGGAGTTATATTATTTATCATAATAATATTTCTTATTCTTTTATCAAATAAAGCAATAAGTAAAGTTATTACTTACACGGGATTAGGTTCGGTCGATAAAGTTTTTGGCTTTTTCTTTGGAATCGCTAAGAGCTATGTTCTAATTGTTTGTTTGTTCACAGCTATTGATGTAATTTATGATAGCAAAAAATGGCCGTTAAATTTAAAAGATTCGTTAACATTTCCTTGGGTTGAAAAAGGTAGTATCTATCTTATAAAGGTATTTCCAAATCAAAAACAATATGAAGATGCTAAAGAAAAAGTTCAAGATGTATAACCCTAAATTAAAAGAAGAATGTGCTGTATTTGGTATAAGTAATACACCAGAGGCATCGACATTAACTGCTTTAGGACTTCATGCGTTACAACATAGAGGTCAAGAAGGTTGTGGAATTGTATCATTTGATGGCGAAAAATATCACTCTGAAAAAAGGTTTGGTCTAGTCGGTGATAATTTTAATGAAGAAAAAGTCTTAAAAAATTTACCAGGAAATTATGCGATAGGTCATAATAGATATTCTACAACTGGAGGAACTGCTTTAAGAAATGTACAACCATTCTTTGCTGACACTAATTCAGGTGGAATTGGGGTAGCTCATAATGGTAACCTTACCAATGCTATAACGCTTAGAAATAAAATGGTTGAAGAAGGCTCAATCTTTTACACAACATCAGATACAGAAACGATAGTAAAACTTATAGCCAAATCAAAAAGACCGAAGACAATTGATAAAGTTATTGATGCTCTATTCCAAATTCAAGGGGGATATGCTTTGGTTATGATGACACAAAATACTCTTATTGGGGTAAGAGATCCTTATGGAATTAGACCTCTGGTTATAGGAAAATTAAAAAACTCTTATGTTTTTGCATCTGAGACATGTGCCTTTGATATTATTGGAGCAAAATTTGTTAGAGAAGTTGAAAATGGTGAAATTGTTTATGTAGAAAATGATGAATTGAAAAGTATTAAGCCATTCCCTCAAAAAAAAGTGAGACCATGCGTATTTGAATATATTTATTTCTCAAGACCAGACAGTATTTTGAATGGCAAAACAGCCTATGAATATCGAAAAAGATTTGGCGCTGAATTAGCAAAAGAGGATAATTTAGATGCTGACTTGGTTGTACCTGTACCAGATTCTGGAAATGCAGCTGCATTAGGTTACGCGGAAGAAAAAAAAATAAATTTTGATTTGGGTTTAATTAGAAATCATTATGTTGGCCGAACTTTTATAGAGCCGTCACAGCAGATTAGAAGTTTGGGAGTTAAATTAAAGTTAAATGCAAATATTTCAGTTATAAAAAATAAAAAAATTATTTTGGTTGACGACTCTCTAGTTAGAGGTACTACTTCATCAAAGATTGTAAAAATGTTATATGATAATGGTGCTAAAGAGATACATGTTAGGATAGCTAGTCCAGAAATAAAATTCCCAGATTTTTATGGAGTTGATACACCTACAAAAAAAGAATTATTAGCAGCAAATAAATCAG
>CACKFP010000020.1 GCA_902599485.1 uncultured Pelagibacteraceae bacterium
ACCTACCCAAAAAATAAGGTCTGCTTCTTGTAACATTTTCGCATGTGATGGTTTTAAAGCAAATCCATGTGGTGAAGCATATCCATCAACAATTAATTTAGGCTTTGCCACACCGTCCATTAAATAAGTAGCTAATGAATGTATTGGTTTGATTGAAGCAACAACTTTTATTTCAGCTTTAACTGATGTAAAAAAAGTTGTTAAAGTTAATATTGGAATGATTATAAGTAATTTTTTTATATTTTTCATATTGTTTGTAGTTATTGGTTGTTATATTATAACATTATGTAATAATATAACATTACTTAGTCAAGAAAAAAAATGAGTTCAGAAAATATATTAGTAAAATTAGATAAAGCAGGTTTAAAGCAAAATAATAAATGGCTTGTTAAGGGTGTTACTTTGCAAGTAGAAAAAGGTAAAATAGTTACATTGATAGGACCAAATGGTTCTGGAAAAAGCACAACCGCAAAAATTGCACTAGGAATCTATAAAAATATTGATGGGAATGTTGAGAAATATACTAACAAAGTTGGATATGTTCCTCAGAAAATATCAATAGATTGGACATTACCTTTAAGAGTTAATGATTTCATGCTTTTAACAGAGAATTTAAAAGACGATGAAATAAATAATGCTCTTTCTCTAACGGGTGTTGTGCACCTAAAAAATAAAAATTTGGGAACCTTATCCGGAGGTGAATTTCAAAGAGTATTATTAGCAAGAGCAATTTCAAAAAAACCAGACTTATTAGTTTTAGACGAGCCAGTACAAGGTGTTGATTTTACAGGTGAAATTGCTTTGTATGAATTGATTAAAGATATATCTGAAAAACTAAATTGTGGAATCTTGTTAATATCACATGATTTACATACTGTGATGAGTGCTACTGATCATGTAGTTTGTTTAAATGGACATGTATGTTGCTCTGGTTCTCCAAAAGATGTGGCAAGAAATAATGAATACAAAGCGTTATTTGGTGAACAAGCTTCACAAACTCTATCTTTATATGAACATAAACATGATCACACTCATGATCATGATGGAGAAATAAAGAAAAATTAAATGTTTGATGATTTTTTTATAAGGGCACTAGTTGCTGGAATAGGTGTTGCTATTGTAACGGGACCATTGGGATGTTTTGTTGTTTGGAGAAGACTTTCTTACTTTGGTGATACATTAGCTCACTCCGCTTTATTAGGTGTAACTATGGCTTATTCATTTCAGTTCAATATTGCTATTTCAGTATTTTTAATTTCATCCTTAATTGCATTAATATTAATAAAACTTCAAAAAAGAACTAATCTTCCTGGAGATGCTTTGTTAGGTTTATTAGCTCATTCGTCTTTAGCGGTTGGACTTGTGGTTATAGGGTTCTTAACATTTATAAGATTTGATATTATGGGTTTATTATTTGGTGATATTTTAGCAGTTAATGTAACTGATTTATTAATAATTTGGTTTGGTGGAGGATTAATACTTTTAGTTCTCAAAATAATTTGGAAACCTTTGTTTGCTTCCACTGTAAATTATGAATTAGCTGAAGCTGAAGGTTTAAATCCCGATAGAGCTAAAGCAATATTTACTATTTTAATGGCTGCTCTTATCGCAATTTCAATAAAAATGGTTGGACTTTTGCTTATTACAGGAATGTTGATTATTCCTGCAGCCATGGCTAGAAATTTATCAGACAGTCCTTTTAAAATGGTATTATTTTCAATAATAGGAGGATTGTTATCAGTTTTAATAGGTCTATTCTCATCACTAGAATTAAACACACCTTCTGGACCATCAATAATTGCTGCAGCATTATTTTTATTTATATTGTCTTTGTTTAGAATTAAACAATCGATCCAATTGAAAAACTAATGGGAAATTGATAAAAGAAAAACTATGCTTAAACAGGAAACACTATCAAAAAATCAACAAATAGTTCTTGATTACATTGAAAAAGTAAATGAGCCCATAAAAGCTTATTCAATTTTACATAATGTACAAAAAAAAGGTATTAAAGCCCCTCTTCAGGTTTATCGAGCGCTTGATAAATTGGTTGAAATTGGAAAAATTCACAAAATTGAAAGTAGAAATGCATTCGTTGCATGCAAAAATTCAAATTGTCAGATTTCAAAGGCAACAGCATTTTCAATATGTGAAAGCTGTGAAGAAGTAAGTGAAATTAGTGACAGCAAACTTTCAAAATATTTAAAAAATTTTCAAGACAAAGCGGGTATGAAATTCAATAAATATAATCTTGAATTCTTTGGGCTTTGCAAAAAATGTTCTGTTAAATAATTTGTATATAACTATAAATATTTACAACAATGTTATTCTTTCTTTTTAAAGTTATTGCTGGGGGTTTAATTATCGCTTTTTCTAGTTGGTTGGCTGGTCAAAATCCTAAGCTCGCTGGATTTATTATTGCTTTACCCTTGGTATCACTAATAGCAATACTGTTTTCCTATTATGAGCATAATGATACAGAAAAAACAGTAATGTTTACAAAAAGTATATTTATTGCAGTACCAGCAAGTTATTTATTCTTTGTACCCTTCTTTTTTGCAAAATCTTTTAATATGAATTTTTTCATAATTTATATTGCAGGTTTAATATTGCTAATCGGAGGATATTTTATTCATAGATACATAGTCAATTTAATATAAAATAATTATTTTAATAAATCTTTAACATAAGTGTCATAAGTATAGAGAAAGGAATTTTATGTTTTTAAAAAAATATCTTAAATGGATAAGCACGTTTTTAGTCTTAACAGGAATATTGCTTACAAATTTAAATATATATCCAATTAATATATATTTTCACGGTCTTGGTGTAGTTGGTTGGACGATTGCAGGTTTCATCTCAAAAGATAAGGCGATTTTAACAAATTTTGGATTACAAATTCCTTTGTTTGTAATTGGTATCTCAAAAATTGTATTTTAATTTTATCAAAGAAATTAAATTAAAGAATATCCAGCAGATCGCACAGTTCTAATTAATTCTTTTTTATTTTTTAAATTTACTGATTTTCTTAATCTTCTTATGTGAACATCAATAGTTCTACTTTCAACATTAATGTTATTGGGCCAAACATTTTCAAGAATTTGATCTCTGGAATAAACTCTTTTTGGATTTAATAAAAAAAATTCAAGTAATCTAAATTCTGTTGGACCAAGTGTAATTTCAATATCACTTCTAAAAACTCTTCTTTCATTTCTGTTTAATTTTAAATCATCAAATTCGATATAGTCTGAAACTATTTTAGGATCTGATCGTCTAAGTACAGCTTTAATTCTTGCTAATAATTCATTAAAGCTAAATGGTTTTGTTAGATAATCATCTACACCACTATCTAAACCCTTTATTTTATCTTCTTCTTCACCTTTTGCAGTCAGCATTATTATTGGTAAGCTTTTTAGCTTCATATCTTTCCTAATATTTTTACAAATTTCTATTCCAGATAGATCTGGTAGCATCCAATCTAAAAGAAGCAAATTTGGTTCAAATTTCTTTAATTCTTTTAAACCATTATTTCCATTAATTGATGATGATACAATAAATCCCTCTTTCTCAAGATTGTGTTGAACTAATTGTATTATTGAAGGTTCATCTTCAATAATAAATATTTTGCCACTCATGTTATTCTTGAATAACTTTACCTTTAGGTCTATTTCCCTTTAAATATTCACCTTTAATTAAGTAACATATGGACTCAGCTATATTGGTTATATGATCACCAGCTCTTTCTAAATTTTTAGTTGCAAAAATTAGATGCGTTGAAAAATCTAAATTTTTTTTGTCTTTTGATAAAAATTCAATAACACTTTCCATAGCTATATATGTTAGATCATCTACCTGTTCATCTTTTTCCCAAACATCTTTAGCTTTATCAAAATTTTTATTTACATAGCTATCTATTACATCATTTAATTGTTTTATGACCAAATCTCCTAATCTTTTTAGATTTGATAATAATTCATCCGGTAAATCTAATGGCAAGGGCTTAACTTTTTTTGCATTACTTTTTGATAAATCACCAATTCTCTCTAAATCTTGTGAGATTTTTAAAGAACTAATGGTTTCTCTTAAATCAATAGCCATTGGAGCTCTCTTTACAAGTAATGTCATTATTTGAGTGTCTATTTTTGATCTGAATTTATTTATTTCTTCATCACTTTTGATTATTTTATCAATTGAATCCTTATCTACTTTAATTATGGCATCCATTGAATCTACTAACTGTGTTTCTGTTAAACTACCCATTTTTATGACAGAGTCAGTAAGGTGCTGTAATTCCTCTTCGTATGATTTTACTGTGTGTTCATTGTTCATATTTATCCAAATCTACCTGTAATATAGTCTTGTGTCATTTTATTGTCAGGGTTTTTAAAAATTTTTTCCGTTTTACCAACTTCTATTAACTTGCCTAAGTGAAAAAACCCTGTTTTTTGTGAAACTCTAACAGCTTGAGCCATAGAATGAGTAACAATCACAATAGTGTAAGTTTTTTTCAATTCATCGATTAATTCTTCAATTTTAGCGGTTGCAATGGGATCTAGAGCGGAGCATGGCTCATCCATTAATATTACCTCAGGATTTACAGAAATAGCTCTAGCAATACAAAGTCTCTGTTGTTGACCACCAGACAATCCAGTTCCTGGTTCATTTAGTCTATCTTTTACCTCTTCCCATAAAGCTGCTTTTCTCAAACTATTTTCAACAATTTCATCTAGTTCATTTTTACTTTCACCTTTTCCATGAATTTTTGGACCATAAGAAATATTATCATAAATGCTTTTTGGAAATGGATTTGGTTTTTGGAAAACCATGCCAACTCTTTCTCTTAATGAAACTACGTCTAATTCTTTACTATTAATCTCAATTCCATCAATCTCAATATTTCCTGTAACTTTGCATATATCGATGACATCGTTCATTCTGTTTATACATCTAATAAAAGTAGATTTTCCACATCCCGATGGTCCAATTAATGCTGTTACCTCTTTTTCGTTTAAATCAAGGTTTACATCGAACAAAGCTTGTTTATTACCATAATAAACATTCAAATTTTTTGATTTAATTTTAATATCAGACATTTAGTTCCATCTTTTTTCGAATTTTTGTCTTAAATATACTGCTAAAAAATTCATTACAATTAAAAAACTTAGCAACATCATGATTGTTGCTGATGTTTTTTCAACAAAACCTCTTTCCGCTGACTCAGACCATAGATAAACTTGAACTGGTAAAGAAGATGAGGGATCAATAGGTGTTGATGGAATATCAACAACAAATGCCACCATACCAATCAAGATCAAAGGTGCTGTTTCTCCTAAAGCTTGAGCTAATCCTATAATCGTTCCTGATAAAGTACCAGGTAATGCTAATGGCACAACATGATGAAAAACTGATTGAAATTTTGAAGCTCCAACTGCAAGTGCACCTTCTCTTATTGAAGGAGGCACAGCTTTTAAAGACGCTCTACAAGGTATAATTATTCTAGGTAATGTCATTAAAGCTAAAGTTATTCCAGCTACCAATGGGGTTGATCTGGGCAACTGAATAGTTGCTAGTAAAATTTGAAGAGCTAGTAATCCATAAACAATTGATGGAACAGCAGCAAGATTATTAATATTGATTTCAATAAAATCAGTAATTTTATTTTTTGGAGCAAATTCCTCTAAATATATTGAAGCTAAAACTGCAATTGGAAAAGACAATAATAGACAAATCAATATACTATAAAATGATCCAACTAAAGCTCCACCAATTCCAGCAATCTCAGGATCTCTTGAATCACCATTTTTAAAAAAATAATTGTTAAAATTTTTTATAATCTTCTTGTTTTCTAAAAAATTATCATAAATACTTAATTGAAAATTGGATATTCTTCTTCTTTCCTCAGGTAAATCTCTAGGATAATTTCCTTTATGAAGCTGATCTATATCATCAGAAGAAGTTATCTCTAAACTTACAGTTTTTCCTAATAAATTACTGTTATTTATTAATGCATTTTTAATTTCTAACTCGGCATCAGTAGTAAATAAATCAATAAGCTGATTTTCCTCATCTAAATTATTAGTAGGAAATGTTTTGAGAAGAGTATCAATTGTTATGTCAAAAAAATCTGCTTCAAGAATTTCATCTTTTGTAGCTCCATTTTTGACACCTAAGAGCTCTGGATCATAAAAAACTGTAACATTTATTGCTGTTTTCATAAAAGCTGAACTACCTTTAGAAAATATATTTTGAACTAAAATTAATACAAATAACAATGCTAAAAATATTGAAGCTAATCCATAAAATCTAAATCTTTTTTCAGCGTTATGTCTTTTTTTTAACCTTTTTTCTTTAGTCATATTTTTCTCTATATTTTTTAACAGCTCTTTGAGCCACATAATTTAAAATCAATGTTGCAATGAAAAGAGTTAAACCTAATGCAAAGGCAGATTGCGTTTTTGGACTATCAAACTCTTGGTCACCCACTAATATCATCACTATTTGAGTTGTAATAGTTGTTGTAGATTCAAGTGGATTAATAGTAAGATTTGCAGCCAAACCTGCTGCCATAACAACTATCATTGTTTCTCCAATTGCTCTAGATACAGCTAACAATACAGACCCAATTATTCCTGGTAATGCAGCTGGTATTACAACTTGCTTTATTGTTTCAGATTTTGTCGCACCTACCGCATAAGAACCATCTCTTAATGATTGTGGAACAGAATTAATAACATCATCAGACAAAGATGAAATATAAGGTATAATCATTATCCCCATGATTAGACCTGCAGCTAAAGCACTCTCTGATGATACAGTTAATCCTAAACTTTCACCAAATTGTCTAAAAAATGGTCCCACAGTAAGAGCTGCAAAAAAACCATAAACTACAGTTGGGATGCCTGCTAAAATTTCTATAATTGGTTTAGATATTCTTCTAATTTTAGTTGAAGCATATTCTGCCATATATATTCCAGAAAATAATCCTATAGGAACTGCAACAAACATTGCTATCAATGCAATAAATGAGGTTCCTGCAATTAAAGGAATGAAACCAAAAGCGTCTTTTAATTCTTCATATTCAGCAACTGTTATAGATGAAGCATCTCTAACAAAAGCTCTTTGGGGACTCCAGTTTGTACCAAATAAGTAATCAAATATATTTATGACAGAAAAAAACTTAATACTTTCGAAAAGTAGTGAGAAAATTATTCCTAAGGTAGTTAAAATTGCTATTAAGGATGATACAAACAACAAACCTTTTAAGATAATTTCAACATCATCTCTTGCCTTATTATTGTTTTTTATTTTTTTTAATGAGTAAAGTATTGAGCCTATTATAACTGAAAAAATTAAAACTATTTTTGAATTAGTAAATAAACCTATAAATTTAGAATATGATAAAGCACTTTGTTGTAAAATATTATCTATATCTCCAAAATATGTTCCAAGATGTATTGCTTTAATTTTTTCGTAAATTAAATTTGCTTCGTTTTTATCACTTATATTTGCTCCTAATTTAGCAGCATTATCAATAATGATTGATTTGATAATTATTGGTTCAAATAACGTCCATATCAACAGAAAAACTAAAGATGGTATTGAGCACCATAAAACTAAATAGTATCCATAAAACTTTGGTAACGCGTTTAATTTTAAATTATTTTGTAGTGCTAAACTTCTAGTTTTCGATTTTCCATAAAAAAACAATGAAATTGAAAATATTATTATTAAAAATATTAGTGCGAAATTCATTCGCAGTGATAGTTACATTTTAAATGTTACAAAATTGTTACAATTTAAATCTGTAATTGAAAAAAAGGCCAGTGTTTCTGGCCTTTTTAAAAGTTAATTGTTTATTTTATATTTATAACGTTTAGATCTATAGCAGCAGTTCTAGTAACTTTGTATTTATCAGATGCCAAAGGAACTAGCCCTATTTTTGCAAGATATCCTCTGTTGCTCATAGCTTTCTTTGATGTGAATTCTTTTAAGTATTCTTGTATGCCTGGTATTACACCAACATGAGCTTTTTTAACGTAAAAGAAAAGCGGTCTAGCTATAGGGTAAGAATAATCTTGAATACCTTCAAGAGATGGCTGAACACCTTCAACTGATGCAGCTTTAACCTTATCTTTATTTGCTATTAGGTAACTATAGCCAAAGAAACCATATGCATCAGGGTTTGATGTTAGCTTTTGAACAATCAGGGTATCGTTCTCACCTGCTTCAACAGCATAACCATCTTCTCTAATTCTAGTACATGCTTTTTTGGGTTTTTTACCGTTTGCTTCATGTAAAGATTTTGCCGTTTTGGTACAACCTTTTACCATTACAAGAGAATTCCAAGCATCTCTTGTTCCTGAAGTCGGTGGGGCTACTAATATTTCAATTTTTTTGTTTGGAAGACTTGCATCTATATCACTCCATTTTTTGTATGGATTTTCAATAAGTTTGCCATCAACATCAACTTTTGCAGCTAGAGCTCTCCACAATTGCTCTTTTGTAAAATCTGCATCTGGAGCACTCACTGCATGTGCAAATGAAATTCCATCATTACCTACTACAATTTCAATAATTTCTGAAACTCCGTTTTTTTCACATAATGCTTTTTCTTTTGGTTTAATTGCCCTTGAGGCATTTGTTATATCGGGATGATTAGCTCCTACACCTGCACAAAATAATTTCATTCCTCCTCCAGTACCTGTGCTTTCAATAACTGGAGTTTTAAATTTTCCACTTTTTCCGAATTTCTCAGCAACCACTGTTGCATAAGGGTAAACAGTTGATGACCCAACAATTTTGATTTGGTCTCTTGAGTAACTATTTGTTGTAAAACTTAATACTAAAAGAAATCCAAATATTGCACTTATTATTTTATTCATAATTCTCCTTATAAGATTCATAGTGTGATCTAAATAAAATTAATTTTTAAATATTTTATTAAAGGAAGGTTAAACTTTTATTACAATGACTAACTTTTTAGTTGAATTATAAAGAATTAAATTTGATATCTATCGTGGTTCCTTCATTTTCAACACTATTAATATCCATCTCTGCTCTATGTTGTGAAACTAAATGTTTAACAATAGCTAAACCAAGGCCTGTACCACCTACACTTCGGCTTTTGCTTGGATCAACCGTGAAAAATCTCTCAGTGATTCTATGAATTGATTCTTTTGGAATGCCTATTCCCTGATCTCTTACTGATACAGTATTAAACTCACCATCTTTTTTAGCAGTGATTGTAATTTCTTTGTTTTTATCACTGTATTTAATTGAATTATCTATAAGATTAGTAAAGATTTCGATCAGTTTATCTCTATCTCCAATAATCTTCAAACTCTCAACTTTATTAAATATTATTTTAATATTTTGTTTACTAATTATTTTTTCATAAGTTTTAATAACATAATCAATCAATTCTATAAGATCTATTTCATGTGTTGGTCGTATATGTTCCTGTAATTCAATTTTTGATAATGATAATAAATCTCTGATTAAATTTTCCATTCTCTCAGACTGTGAAGTCATTAATGGCATCAAATTATTCAACTCATTATTTTCTTTTAAATCTTTAATATTATTAATTGTTTCTAAACCCATTTTTATGGATTGTAGTGGAGTTCTTAATTCATGTGATACATTAGCTACAAAATCAGATTTAAGTTGTTGAAATTTATGAAATTCTGTTAGGTCTCTAATAAATAAAACACAAGAAACTTCATCAAAAAATAAATTATTTTTATCAAGATAGATTGATATATTTAATCTTAAAACAGCTTTATTTCTTATTTCAATTTCAAAGTCTGGTATATTTTTATCTTCAAAAATTTTATCAATCGAGCTTAATAGGTCAGGATTTCTTAAAGAACCACTTATATTTTCATTTATTTTAGTATCAAACAATTTTGTTGATGAATTATTGCTAAAAATAATTTTTTTTGATTTATCTAAAATTAAAATACCTTCAGGTATACTATTTAGTAAATTAAATATATTTTTTCTATACTCTTTACTTTCTACAATTTTGACTTCTGTATTCTTATTAGTTATTTCAGGTTTAATTCCTAATACTCTTTCTTTTTTAAGTAAAAGAAAAGTTAATAAACCAATTATTAATAATAAAATTACAATTAAAAGTTCCATTATGCTAAAATAATTTTATTCCTATCACACCTATTAAAATAAATAAAATTGATATGATTTTTTTTAAATTGATACTTTCTTTTAATAAAAAATATCCAATAAATATTGATAATAAAATACTTGTTTCTCTTAAGGATGTAACAACAGGTATTGGAGCTTTTGTAAATGCCCATACAGCCAAGGCATAACTAGCATATGATAATGTTACACCGTAAAAAAATATCATCTTACCGTCTCTATAAACCCTTTTAATAATATTCTTTTGACCTCTTAAACGAAGAATAAATGGGAAAATCATAGCGTTTAATATGAAAGACCAGCTGACAAAAGATATTGCAGAATTACTCACTCTTGCTCCATATCCATCTACAAGTGAGTATGATCCAATAAACAAACCTGTAATTATCGAAAATTTAATAACATTTAAGCTACTGTTTTTATAATCAGAAATACCTAGAAAAAAAATACCAAAACATATTAAGAAAATAGAGATCAATATAAATTTATTTAACACTACTCCTAACAATAGAATTGAAATGATCGTTACCAATAATGGCCCCGTTCCTCTTGCTATAGGATAGACTTTTGTCAAATCTCCAATCTCATATGATTTAAGCAAGAACCATTGATAACCGATATGAACAACAATACTTGCGAAGATATAAGGTATACTTTCTACTGAGGGTGCTGGTAATAAGATAATTGCAACAAATGAAAAAGGTATATGCCCTAAAATTATACCTGCTAGAGCAACTGCTTTATCCGAGTGTTTTTTGACCATGCCATTCCAAGTGGCATGAAGTAGTGCTGCCAATAAAACGACAGAAAATACTAATGTATCCATAAAGAGTATTAATTCACTCTACCGTAAATATCTTGATATCTAACTATATCTGTTTCTTTTAAAATAGGTCCAGTTTGTATTTCAATAATTTTTACTTTTTTCTTAAATTTATTTTCTATTCGATGAATTGCTTCTCTTGGTATGAATATTTTTTCTCCTGGTTTTTTTAAGAAATTTTTCTTGTTTAATGTAATTAGAGGTTTACCATCAATAATGGTCCAATATTCAGATCGATGAAAATGCTTTTGTAAGCTTAATTTAGACTTAGAATTGACCACTAATTCCTTTACTAGAAAATTTTTACCCTCATATAGGTTTGTATATCTTCCCCATGGTCTATGAAAAACATTTTTTTTCTTAAAGTATTTATTTTTATTTTTTTTATATATTTTTGATATTTCAAACCAATTACCAAGATCTGACCATTGAATACTAAGCTTTATTGCATTTATATTCTTTGATTTTTCAAGAATTGCATAATCAAAAGAAATTTCCTTACATTTATCAAAGAATTTTTTATTTAAAAAATATGTATTATTTCTAATCTTCGATTTTTCTAAAGATTTTAGACATGCTTTATAAATACTAGGCTGATATTTTTTAAAGTTATTAATTATTGATGATTTTTTTAAGTAAAACATACCAGAGTTCCAATAGCCTCCAGATTTAATTATCTTTTTGGCTTTTTGCTCTGTTGGTTTTTCAATAAATTTAGTAACTTTATTTAACTTATTAATACTTTTAGTTTTTAAATATCCGTACTCATTAGACGGTCTTGTAGGTTTAATCCCAAATATAAATATATTTTCATCACTTAAATTTTTAACATTATTTTTTAATGATCTTGTTAAAATACTTGGATTTTCAATCAAATGATCTGAAGTAAAAAACATTATTGGTTGATCAGTTGGAATTTCTTTAATTAAAGCACTTATTAAAATTGCTGGTGCTGTATTTTTTTTGGCTGGTTCTAATATTATTTTATATTTTTTTATTTTAGATTTTTTTAATGTTTTCTTAACATCTTTTAAATACTTCAGATTTGTACTGATAATTGGAAAATCGTAAGAATTATTATTTATTCTTTCAAAAGCTTTTTGTAATAAAGTCCAACCACCAAAATCAATAAATTGTTTTGCTTGAGTATTTTTTAAATTGGGCCAAAGTCGTGTTCCTGCACCACCACAAAGTATTACAGGTCTAATTTTCATCAAATATCTGCGTAAGTTTTAACCTCGTTTTTACCACCTGGATGTGTAGGTGCACCTAAATAAGCTGGACCTACTGTTTGAGCATATTTCCAAAGAGTTCCGTTTCCAAAGTTCATTTTTCTTTGTTTCCATTTCTTTTTTCTCAAACTAAGCTCTTTTTTACTTAATCTAACGTTAATAGTCCCCTTTTTTGCATCTATATCAATTATATCTCCGTTCTTTAAAAGGGCTATTGGACCGCCTATAGAGGCCTCAGGACCCACATGACCGATACAAAAGCCTCTTGTAGCCCCAGAGAACCTACCGTCCGTTATAAGGGCTACTTTCTCCCCTTTTCCTTGTCCATAAATTGCAGCTGTTGTCTGCAACATTTCTCTCATTCCTGGACCACCCTTTGGACCTTCGTATCTAATTATGATTATATCACCATCTTTGTATTTTCTTTCTTTTACAGCTTTGTACGCTTTTTCTTCAGAGTCAAAACATCTTGCTCTTCCAGTAAATTGTAATTTTTTCAAACCCGCAATTTTAACAATTCCACCTTCTGGAGCTAAATTACCTCTTAATCCAACAACACCACCAGTTGGCGTGATTGGATTTTTATAACTTCTCATTACTTTTTGTTTTGGATTAAATTTTACATTTTTTAAATTCTCTTTCATTGTCTTTCCTGTAACAGTCATACAATCTCCATGAATATATCCACCATCGTAAAGAGTTTTTAAAAGCATTGGAACCCCACCAGCTTCCCACATATCTTTTGCAACATATTTTCCACCAGGTTTTAAATCGGCAAGATAAGGAGTTCTTTTAAAAATTTTTGCAACATCCATTAAATCAAATTTAATTCCAATTTCATTTGCAATCGCTGGTAAGTGTAAACCTGCATTAGTAGATCCTCCAGTCGCAGCAACAACTGTAGCAGCATTTTCTAATGCTTTTCTTGTAACAATATCTCTTGGTCTAATATTTTTTTCTAAAAGTTTCATCACCGCTTTACCGCTGTTAATTGCATACTTATGTCTTTCTTTATAAGGAGCAGGAGTTCCTGCTGAATAAGGTAGAGCTAATCCAATTGCTTCTGAAACACATGCCATTGTATTAGCAGTAAATTGACCACCACAAGCGCCTGCACTTGGACAAGCTTTTAATTCTAATTTTCTAAGAGCATGGGCTGTCATTTTTTTTTTGATGTATATTTTCCAACACCTTCAAAAACATCAACAACAGTTACATCTTTACCTTCAAATCTACCTGGAAGTATTGAGCCACCATAAATAAATACGCTAGGAATATTTAATCTAACCATAGACATCATTAGACCTGGTAAAGATTTATCACATCCTGCTAAACCAACTAAAGCATCATAACAATGACCTCTTACAGTTAATTCAGTAGAGTCTGCAATTACATCTCTTGAAATCAATGAAGATTTCATTCCTTCATGACCCATAGCGATACCATCAGTAACAGTTATTGTACAAAATTCTCTAGGAGTTCCTCCTGATGCATTTACACCTTGTTTTACAAATTGGGCTTGTTTCATTAAATTAATGTTGCATGGAGCAGCCTCATTCCATGTTGATACAACTCCTACAAAAGGTTTTGCTACATCTTTTTCCGTTAAATCCATTGCATAATAAAAGGATCTTTGAGGAGCTCTGTCAGCACCTACAG
>CACKFP010000021.1 GCA_902599485.1 uncultured Pelagibacteraceae bacterium
TCTCTTAAGTTAATTCCCGATTTTACGAATTTAAAAAGAAAAGTTACAATTTTATTTAGCCCGTCTGCTGCATCTTTCGATCAATATAAAAATTTTGAAGATAGAGGCAACCAGTTTAATTCATTAATTAAAAAATATTTACGAAGTTAATGAATAAATATTTTGACACATTTTATGATTGGTGGAAAAATATTGACAAAACAATTTTTCTTATAATAAGCCTATTATTTTCATTAGGTCTATTTTTTTCTTTAGTATCAACTTCAATAATAGCATCAGATAAACTAAATACAAATTCTTACCATTTTTTTTTAAAACATTTAATTTTTGTAAGTATAGGAATACTTTTAATTTTAATTTTTTCTCTACTAGATCAAAAAATTTTAATTAAGATTTCAGTTATATTTTTTTTGTTTGCTTTTATTAGTTTATTGTTAGTTCCTCTAATGGGAATTGAAGTTAAGGGATCAAAGAGATGGTTAGATATTGGATCGTTGCCCAGGTTTCAACCAATTGAAACTTTAAAACCTTTTTTTGTAGTTGTTATTTCGTTAATAATTTCCTTGGAGAAAAAAAACTTATATCTAAAGTATTTTTTAAGCACGGTCGTTTTAATACCTATAATTATTCTGCTTCTATCTCAACCAGATCTAGGACAAACATTACTAATAATTTTTGTATGGCTTGCAATTATTTTTGTTTCAGGAATAAATTTACTTCTTTTTGCAATCTCATTATTGGCAGTTTGTTCATTAACTCTTTTTTTAGTATTTTTAGTGCCTAAATTTGAATACATAAGAATAAGATTAATGTCATTTTTAGATACTTCTAGTGGAAATAATTATCAGGCAGATAAAGCAAGTGATGCTATATCCAGTGGTGGTTTTTTTGGAAAAGGAATAGGTGAAGGTACTTTAAATTCAAGAATACCAGAAGCTCATACAGATTATATTATTTCTGTAATTGCTGAGGAATTTGGGGTAATTATATTAATTGGTATAATATTACTTTATTTAGTTTTTTCTTATAGAGTTTTAAAAAAAATAAATTTTACAAAAAATAACAATTTTAAACTTATACTGGTTGGAAGTATTTCAGTAATACTTTTACAAACTTTTATTCATATTGGTGTCAATATTAGAATGCTTCCTACCACAGGAATGACAATGCCATTTATTAGTTATGGTGGTTCCTCTATAGTTGGAACATCAATTTTAACTGGAATAATATTAAATTTGACTAAGAGAAAATTAGATTAGTATGAAAAATATACTTATAGTTACAGGTGGTTCTGGTGGTCACGTCGTACCATCGACCTCTTTTTTTGAGCATTTGAAAAATAAATTTTCAGTAAGTTTGGTGTCAGATTTGAGAGGAAGCAAATTTATAAATATCAATAAGTTTAAATATGAATTAATAGATGTACCTAATTTATTTTTAAAACCTTATTTACTTCCGATTAATATATTTAAATATTTTTTAAATGTTTTTAAATCTATTAGTTTCATAAAAAAAAATAAAACAAATATTTTAATTAGCACTGGTGGATATATGACATTTCCGTTTTGTTTAGCCGCATTTTTATTAAAAAAAAAAATTTTCTTGTTTGAACCCAATAATGTTTTAGGCAGGTCTAACCGATTTGCACTAAAATTTTCAACAAAAATAATTTGTTACAACGAAAATTTAAAAAATTTCCCAAAAAAATATAATTCTAAAAAAGTTGTTATTGAACCAGTTTTAAAAAAAGAGATATATGACTTAGAAAAAAATTCAATTGACCTAAAAAAAGAAACAAAAAAAATTCTTATTATCGGCGGAAGTCAAGGAGCATCATTTTTTGATGAAAATATTACAGATTTAATTATTGAAATTTCGAAAAAACGAAAGATTGAGGTTATTCAGCAAATATCAAACAAGAATAATTTAGCTCTGATAAAAAGTAAATATGACAAATCAAATATAAGCTATAAGTTTATTGAATTTACTAATGATATTTATGAACTTTACAATGGTATAGATTTAGCAATTACCAGAGGAGGAGCAAGCACATTAAGTGAACTTTCATTCTTAAATATCCCATTTGTTTCAATACCCCTTCCATCTGCAAAAGATAATCATCAATTCCATAACTCAGAATATTACCATAAAAAAAATTGTTGCTGGTTAATAAATCAGAGTAAATTTGAAAAAGATAAATTTGCAAATATGTTTCTTGAAATATTTAACAATTATCAAAATTACAGTGAAAAAATTAAAAATCTCAAGAAAATTAATAATAATAATACTTGGAATAATATAAATAATAAGATTATAGAAATTATAGATGAAAATTAATATTGGAAAAACTGAATTAATTCATTTTGTTGGTATTGGTGGTATTGGAATGAGTGGTTTAGCATTAATAATGCATAGCCTAGGCTTTAAAATACAAGGAAGCGATATATCTGATAATAAAAATCTTAATTTACTGAGAAAAAGAAAAATTCCAATTTATCTAAAACATAGGAGCCATAATATAAAAAATTGTACTGTGTTAGTAGTTTCATCGGCCATAAAAAAATCAAATCCAGAATTTAAGCATGCTAAAAAATTAAAATTGCCCATATATAAAAGAGGAGAATTATTAGGTCATATAGTTTCTTTAATGAAAAATATTGTTGTGACAGGATCTCACGGTAAAACAACGACAACATCAATTTTGTCAAACATTTTGAATTGTGCAAAACTAGATCCTACCATAATAAATGGAGGTGTTTTGAATTCGATAGGAAGTTCAGCTAAATTAGGTAAAAGTGACTGGAGTTTAGTAGAGTCAGACGAGTCAGATGGCAGCTTTCTAAAAATTCCTTTTAATTACTCTATAATAACCAATATTGATAATGAACACTTGGATTACTACAAAACAATGAAAAATTTAAAAAACAAGTTTATAGAATTTGTTGATAAGACCCCCTCATTTGGAAAAGCTTTTTTGTGCTTAGATGATCATAATATAAAAAATATTTTGCCAAAACTTAAAAACAATAATTATTATACATTTGGCATAAATAAAAATTCAAATTTTCATATTTTCAATATAATTCAAAATAAAACTTATTCAAAATTTAGCATTAGAATTAAAATACCTGGTAAGAAAAAAATTATAAAAAATATTTCAATACCTTTGTTAGGTTTGCATAATATCAAAAATGCAACATCTGCATTAGCTCTAGCATTTTCAATAGGTGTATCAGATAAAGTAATAAAACTAGGCTTAAAAAACTTTAATGGGGTGCAGAGAAGATTTAATTTCTTGTTTGAAATTAATAAAGTACCATTTTTTGATGATTACGCTCATCATCCAACAGAAATTTCATCTGTATTAGATGGTGTTAGTAAAGTATACGATAAAGAAGATATAGTTTGTATTTTCCAACCGCATAGAATCTCAAGAGTAAAAAATTTAAAAAAAGAATTTTCCATGTGTTTTAAAAAGGCAAATACAATTTTACTATGCCCCATTTATAAAGCCAATGAGAATATAAAGCTAGGATTTTCATATAATTCATTTGCAAAACTAATTGCGAAAAACTCTAAAGTAAATTTAATAATGCTTAAAAATGAAATAGAGTTAAAAAAAATTGTCAAAAACATTGCATTTGGAAATAAAATATTTATTGCTATGGGTGCTGGTTCTGTAACTAATTGGGTAAGAAATCTTCATTAATATGGAATTGAAAGACATTGAAGAATTTAAAAAAAAATTTGATGCAGACCTATTTTTTAATATCGATATCAAGAAGTTTAATTGGTTTAATATAGGGGGTAAATCAAAAATCTTTTTCAAACCAAAAAATCTTATAGAGTTAAAAGAATTCCTAAAATTATATAATAATAGAGGTAAGATGTTCATATTAGGAATGGGTTCAAATGTATTATTTAAAGACAATATTTATGAAGGTGTAATTATTAAACTTAGCAGCAATTTTGGTACATTATCAAAAATAAAATCAGATACTATTATAGCAGGCTCAGCTTGTTCACAAAAAAAACTCTCAGAATATGCATTAGAGAATGGAATAAGTGGTTTTGAATTTATGTACTGTATTCCCGGTTCTGTTGGTGGCGGCCTTCAAATGAATTCTGGGTGCTTCGGAACAGAATTTAAAGATAAATTAATTTCACTTCAATGTATTGATGCAAATGGTAATATTAAAATCATACCATCTAACAAAATTAAATTTAAATATAGAAAGATAGAATTAGATGAATATTTAATTTTTTTAAGCGCTACATTTAAAGGGGATTTATCAAAGAAAAATAAAATAAAAAATTTGATGGAAGAATTGGCCATAAAAAAAAATAATTCTCAACCTTCAAAAATTAAGACTGGCGGAAGTACATTTAAAAATCCAATAGATCAAACAACAAAGAAAGCTTGGGAACTTATAAAAGAGTCAGTACCAGAAAACATAAATTTTGGAGATGCCCATATATCAAAAAAACATTCAAATTTTTTTGTTAATAAAAATAATGCCTCATTTGATGAAATGAACTCGTTAATTAATTATGTTAAAAAAAACGTTAAAGATAAAACCGGAATTAATATTAATTTAGAAATTAAAATCATAGAATAATGAAGAAAATTCTAATTTTAGCAGGTGGGTATTCCAAAGAAAAAGAAATTAGCATAAAAACCGCAAAAAGTGTTTTTTATGAACTAAATAAAGTAAAAAAATATAATATAAAAGTTGTGAATCCTGATGGGAAATTTATAAAAGTATTAAGAAAATTTAAACCTAATGTAGTATTAAATTTATTGCATGGAAGATACGGTGAGGATGGTTATATTCAAGCTATTTTAGAATCAGAAAAAGTAAAATATACACATTCTGGGGTACTATCATCATCACTAGCAATTGACAAAGAATTATCAAAAAAAATATTTATTAAAAATAAAATTTTGACACCTAAGTTTATCAAATATTCTTACAGAAATAATATTAATAAACATAAATTTATTAAATATTTACAAAAAGCAATTGGATTTCCTTTAGTTGTGAAACCTATTAATGAAGGCTCTAGTGTTAATGTTTTTATTTGCAATAAACATAATTTTATAAAAACTCTAAAAAAGTTAAATGAATACGGGGAAATTTTAATTGAGAAGTATATACCAGGAAGAGAAATACAAGTGGCGATTTTGGAAGATAAAGTGCTTGGAGCAATTGAGCTAAAGCCAACTAGAAAATTTTACGATTATGAAGCTAAATATAATCCAAAAGCAAGAACGAAACATATACTTCCAGTAGAGATATCAAAACATAAACATCAAGAAGTAGCTAAAATTGCTTTAAAAGCTCATAAAATTTTAAATTGCAGAGGGGTTACACGTTCAGATTTTAGGTATTATAAAAATTCATTTTATTTACTTGAAACTAATACACAACCGGGGATGACCTCCCTGTCATTAGTTCCTGAAATAGCAAAATTTAATAACATTACTTTCAAAAATTTGATAAAAAAAATTTTGGAAGATGCCTCAATTAATAAATAAAAAAAAAATATATTTTTATGTGTTTTCATTCTTATTTATATCAACAATTTTAAACAATAATTTAATAAGAAATTTAAGTAATATCTTTAAAGTTAGTGACATAAAAATCGAAAATACTAAACAAGAGATCGATCAATTAATTTTATTAAACACAAGTTTTTTATTAGAAAAAAACATTTTTTTTGTAAACAAAAAAAAAATTTTGAAAAATTTAGATAAACTTAATTTCATTGAAAGTATAAGTATAGAAAAAATATATCCTTCAACTATTCACATAAAAACTAAAGTGACTAATTTCGTAGCTATCACATATATAGACCAAAAAAAACATTTTGTAGGATTAAATGGTAATTTTATATTAGCTAAAAATATTTTAAACGAAAAGAAATTACCAATAATATTCGGAAAATTTAACCCAAGCGACTACATTCTTCTTCAAAGAGAACTTTTGCGCCAAAAAATTGATCCCAATGAAATAATTAAATATTACTTTCATAAAAATAAAAGATGGGATTTGCATTTTAAAAATAATATTATAATTAAATTACCTAGCAAAAATATTACTAAAGCATTAAAATTACTAAAAGAATTTGAATTAAGTAACATTATACCCCCGGGTACAATTATTGATTTAAGAATTCAAAATAGATTAATTTTGAGTAATGAATAAAAGAAATTTTTTTAATGTCATTGATTTTGGATCTTCCAAAATTAGACTTTCTACTTTTGATATTAATTTTAATGAAAAGTTTTCAGATTCAATGAATGTTTCTATAAATGAAGACTTTAAAAATCATTTTGAAGCAATTAACAAAATTGTAAAAAAAGCTGAAAAAAAATTTTCTCATCATATTGAAAATATTATTTTAACTTTAGACTCTGTAGAATTATTTGTAATAGATATATCTTTAATAAAAAATGTAGATAGAAGTTCAAAGGTTAATAAATTATATGAATCTTTAATATTAGAATTAAATCAAATTATTAATTCATATTATGATAAATATTATTTATCTCAGGTAATAATTGATAAATGTATTTTAGATAATGAGAGAATTTTTGAGGAACTCCCAAAAGATAAAATAATCATAAATAATTTAAAAGTAGACTTTAAATTAGTTTGTTTTCCAAAAAAATTTATTAAGAAAATTAAAGATAACTTTATTAAAATTAATCTAAACATATTAAATACTTTCTGTTCATCTTATATAAAATCACAATCTTACGTAAAAAAAATAATTAAAGATAAAGTTTCCTTTTTAGATATTGGATGGAGAAGATCTTCATTTATTTTTTTTGAAAAAAAAAAATTAAAATTTATCGAAACGATCCCAATAGGAGGATTCAATATAACAAAAGATATTTCAAAAATTTTTGAAATTTCAGAGGCGGATGCAGAACAATTAAAAAAATCACTAAATAAAACAGATACAGAGTTTGCATACGAAAATAACAAATTGGAAAATTCAAATATTATTCAAGAAATTATAAATAAAAATATTTCAATAGATTTGTTAAAAAAAGTTATACTTTATAGAGTCCAAGAAATTATGGATTTATCTTTTAAAAAATCAAAAATTAACAGTCGTAAGTATACTTTAGAAGACACAGAATTGCTGTTAATTGGTGAAGGATCTAAAATATTTAATAATAACTCTTTTTATTTGAACGATAGATTTGGTTTTAAATCAATTAATTTCTACACTGAGACGAACGTTCAAATTTGTAAATGTGCTCTTGATAACCATATAATAAATTACGATCTACCAAGAATAATTACTAAAAAACAAGGAATTTTTGAAAAATTTTTTAATTTTTTCAGTAAATAATTGTATTTTCTTGTAATATTTCTTGAGTACTTTTGGAAGGTAAGTTTTTATATATATCTTATGTGTCTATACTTACTCAAAAAACCGTTTCTCAAAAAATTTCTTTTAATGGTATTGGCATACATACTGGTAAAAAAGTTAATTTAAATATTCTTCCAGCATCTCCAAATACAGGTATAACATTTAAGAGAATTGATTTAAAAAAAAATAATATAATTTTTCCAAATTATGCAAACGTCGTAGATACGACTTTATGCACAACAATATCTAATGAGTATGGAGCTAAAGTATCTACAATTGAACATTTAATGGGAGCACTTTATGGCATTGGAATTGATAATGCATTTATTGAAATAGATGCTGATGAGGTACCAATTATGGATGGTTCTGCAAAAACTTTTGTAAATAAAATCAATGAAGCTGGAATTAAGTTTAGTGATCAGCCAATTAAAATAATTAAAATAAATCAGAAAATTAAATTTGAAGATGGGGAAAAATTTATTTCTATAGACAAATCAAATGTATCTGGTGATATTGAATTTGAAATTAAATATAATAATGGATTAATTGGTACACAAAAAAGCAAAATTAATGTTTTTGAAGACAATTTAAATGAAATATATGATTCAAGAACCTTCTGTTTATTTGAAGATATAGAGAAACTAAAAAAAATGAATCTTGGAAAAGGTGGAAGTTTAGATAATGCAATTGTAATTAAAGGTAACAAAATTTTAAATGAATATGGACTAAGAAATAAATTAGAATTTGTAAATCATAAAATACTTGATTGTATGGGTGATTTATTTTTATCAGGTTATAAAATCATAGGTAGTATTAAATGTTCACAAGGAGGCCATAAACTTACTAATCAATTATTAAGAAAAATATTTAACGACCAAAAAAATTACTCTTTAATAGAAATTAAAGGGAAACAATTACCTCATACTTTTGCAAATTATCATAATCTTAAGTCTATAGCTTAAAAGTTACAATTTAATCATTAATCTGTTAAAATTATTAAATGATTTCTAAATTTAATTTAATTTATCTAATAATTTTTATTTTATTTCTCTCATGTTCAAAAAAAGTAGATCAAAAATCTACTCTAAAAGAAAAAAATTTAGAGACACAAATGATGGAAGTTTACAAGCAAGGAATGGAGGAATTTGAAAGAGGAGATGTTATTTTTGCTGGAAGAAAGTTTAGTGAGGCAGAATTATTATTTCCACAATCTATTTGGGCTCCGAGAGCCGTTTTAATGTCTGCATATGGATATTTTACCCAGGGATATTATAATTATGCAATTAATGACTTAGAACGTTTCTTAGTAAAGTATCAAAATCATCCACAAAGTGATTATGCTTATTATCTTTTAGCTTTGTGTCATTATGATCAAATTATTGATGAAAGAAAAGATTTGAAAGAAATTTTGTTGGCAAAGAAGTATTTAGAAATTGTAATAAAAAATTATCCCAATACAGATTATGCAAAGGATTCAAAATATAAATTAGATTACATTACTGAGGTTATGGCATCTAAAGAAATGTATCTAGCTAGATATTATGTTGAAAGAGAAAAGTGGATTCCAGCAATAAAAAGATTTCAAAAAGTTATAAGTGAATATGACACTACTATATTTGTGGAGGAAGCTCTTCACAGACTTGTAGAACTGAACTATAAAATTGGATTAGAAAATGAAGCTGAAAAATATGCTTTATTATTAGGTTATAATTATAAATCAAGTATGTGGTACGAAGCAAGCTATAGAATTGTAAACAAAGATTACAAAATTAAAAAAATAAGCAACAAAAAACAAAAAGAAAATATTTTAACAAAATTTAAAAAAATGTTTAAATAATTATTTGATGGTTAAGGATATAAATAAAAATAAATATGACTTAAAAATCAAGGAATTAATCAGACATAATAAATTATATTATGATAGAAGCAGTCCATCTATTTCAGACTCGCAGTATGATAAATTAAAAAAGGAAATAATCGAGTTAGAAAATAAATTTCCTTACTTAGTAAGCAAAAATTCCCCAAGTAAAAATATTGGTTTTATACCATCAAAAAATTTTGAAAAATTTAAACATAAAATACCAATGATGTCTTTATCAAATGCGTTTGATAAAGAAGATTTAAAAAATTTTGAAAAAAAAATTTTTAATTTTTTGAATGATAGAATTAAATTTAATTATAGTGTTGAACCTAAAATAGATGGAATTTCAGCTTCGTTAACGTATATAAATAAAAAATTGAAATATGGTGTATCTAGGGGAGATGGAAGAACTGGCGAAATTATAACTGAAAATCTTAAAACCATAAAAGATATTCCTTTAGAAATAAAAAATAAAGATTTTCCTAACGAAATAGAAATCAGAGGAGAGGTTTTTATAAAAAACAAAGATTTTACTAATATTAAAGATAAATTTGCAAATCCTAGAAACGCGGCTTCTGGATCTTTAAGACAAAAAGATCCAAGTGAAACAAAAAAAATTCCACTTAATTTCATAGCTTATACTTTTGGATATTTTGAGAATGATTTTCTTAAATATCAATCGGATTTTCTAATTTATTTAAAAAAATGGGGATTTAAGACAAATAAAGATAACAAAGTCTTATCTAGCATTGAAGAATTAATAAATTTTCATAAAAAATTTGAGAATAAAAGATACAATTTGGACTATGACTTAGATGGTCTAGTATATAAAGTGAATGATTTAGACTTGCAAAAAAGACTCGGCTTTACTTCGAATGCCCCAAGGTGGGCAATAGCACACAAATTTTCTGCTGATAGTGCTTTTACTAAAATAAATAATATTGAAATACAAATTGGAAGAACAGGTGCTTTGACTCCGGTTGCAAAAGTCGAACCTGTCAATATTGGCGGAGTTGTAGTTTCAAATGCAACTCTTCATAACGAAGATGAAATAATAAGAAAAGATATCAGAACAGGAGATATTGTAAAAATAGAAAGAGCAGGTGATGTAATTCCTCATGTTGTAGAAGTTGACAAATCTAAAAGAAATAATAGCTCGAAATCTTTTAAATTTCCTACAAAATGTCCATCTTGTGGATCAAATACAATTAAAGAATTTAACAGAGCTACTAAAAAATATGACGCAGTTAGGAGGTGTACAAATGAAGGTTTTGGATGTGAGAGAATATCTATTGAAAAAATAAAACATTTTATTTCTAAAGAAGCTCTTAATATTGATGGGTTTGGAAAAAAAGTTGTTGAAAAATTTTGGAATTTAAAATTAATTAAAAAACCTCAGGATATTTTTAAACTTGATTTTAATCTTATAAAAAATCTTGAAGGTTGGGGTGAATTATCTGTAAAAAATTTGAAAAACTCAATTCAAAAATCAAGTAATACTAGTTTACAAAGATTTATATATTCTCTTGGAATAAGACATATAGGTATAGAAAATGCAAAATTAATAAGTGAAAACGTTAAAAATATATCAACATTTATTGAAATTATAAAAAAAAAAGAATTTGAAAAATTTATTAATATAGATGGGATCGGCGAAACACAGATAAATTCATTGAAAGCTTTTTTTTCAGAGCAATCAAATTTTCGAATTCTAATTGAGTTACAAAATATATTAAAAATTCAAAGTCCAAATTTAATAAAAAATGGAATTTTAAAAAATAAGACTTTCATGTTTACTGGAAAGCTAGATGGTATCAGTAGAGCAGAAGCAAAATCTTTAATTGAAAATAATTCGGGAACAACAGTAAGCAATATTAGTAAAAGCCTTGATTATTTGGTAATAGGAGAAAAACCTACCAAAAGAAAAGTGGATCAAGCGAAAGTTTTGAAAATTGAAATAATATCCAAGAATGACCTATTAAAATTACTTAATAGTGTCAATTAACCACTTTTTTTCGGGCTTAGTTAAATATTTTGAGATTTTTGAATAAACTTCTAAATGATATTTAAACAAGTAATTCTTTTCTTTTTTATTAAGCATTTTAAAATTTACTAACTCCAAATCTATGGGAGCATATGTCAAATTTTTAAAAATCAATTTTTGTTTAGTTTCATCAATATAAATTAAATTTTCAATTCTTATTCCATATTTATTTTTTAAATAATATCCAGGTTCATTACTCAATATCATTCCTTTTTTAAATTTTATTGTATTATATTTGGAAATTGCTTGGGGACCTTCATGAACATTTGAAAAAAAACCTACTCCATGACCTGTTCCATGGGAATAATTTAAACCCACTTTTTTTAGATATTTTCTCGCTAATTTATCTACCAAATGACCATTAAACTTTTTTTTGAGATTGCATTCTATTACTCCAATATGTCCTTTTAGAACTCTTGTGTAATTTGCTTTAACTATATTTGATACTTTGCCACAGCAAATTGTTCTAGTGATATCAGTGGTCCCCCATTTGTACTGTCCTCCTGAATCAATCAACAAAATATCGTTTTTCTTAAGATATCTATTAGTTTTGTTATTTGATTTGTAATGAATTATAGACCCATTTGGTCCTGATCCAGCTATTGTATCAAAACTAGGATATAAATAATTTTTAGATTTTCTTCTTAATTTTTCTAGCTTTCGTTCAATATTTTTTTCTGTCAATGCTCTTTTGTTTTTTTTAAACCAATATAAAAATTTTGTTACCGCAACCCCATCCTCGATATGAGCATTAATGGTATTATTTATTTCAATTTTATTTTTTACAGATTTTAACTCATATATTGGGTCTATATTCTTTACAATTTTAAAGTTACTCTGAATTAT
This sequence comes from uncultured Pelagibacteraceae bacterium, assembly GCA_902599485.1. Classification (GTDB taxonomy): domain Bacteria; phylum Pseudomonadota; class Alphaproteobacteria; order Pelagibacterales; family Pelagibacteraceae; genus Pelagibacter. The sequence goes on from CACKFP010000021.1 coordinate 12,141, forward strand.
TTGTTTTTCAAATATAGAGCATGTTTTTTCATCGATACAAAAATCTCCTTTTTTAAATCCTGAAATTACTTGGAAAAACTTTTTTTCATCAAGAAAAATTATATTTTTAAATTTTTTTTTAAGCGAGTAAGATATTTTTCTCAAATCTGTAAAAAGATATAATTTATTATTATCACAAATAATTATTTTACAATTTGCTACAGGACTATTTGGTAAATCTTTACCTCTTATATTTAGAAGCCAATTAACATTTTCACTAGCACTTACATAAAAATAATTTATTCGATTTCTGAGCATATATTTACTTATTTTTTCTAATTTTTTAGACGAACTTTCACCAACAATATTTTTATTTAACAAAAAAAATTTATTTATTTTTTGATTTTTTTTATTTTTAAAGTCAAACTGTATTGGTATTAAATTACATTTTTTTTCAAAATATTTACTTAGCATTGTTTCATTAAATAATTTTGGATCGAAACCGATTATACTATTTTGGATTTTTTTTAGGTCTTTTGGCCATTTATATGGTATTTGTAATATCTTAAAATTTTTACCAGATTGTTTTTTTGCTTGTGTGGTGTATCTCCCATCAACAAACAAATAATTTAGATTTTTTAAAATTAAAGCAAAACCTGCTGAACCTGTAAAATTTGTTACTTTTACCAAATTATTTATTTTTGAATATTCAGTAAAGTAATTGTCGTTCTTTGGAATTATGTAACCATCCAAATTATTATCATATATAAATTTCTTTATTTTTTTAATCATTTCAACTTTTTTTGATATCTTAACCATCCAGGGCTTCTTATTTCACTCTCAAAATCTATATCTTGATTAAATTCAAAATCATCTTCATCTTTATTTGTAAAGTTATTATTTTTTTTTAAATATTCATCTGGTAATTCGTCTACGAATCTTGAAGCGATACTATCAATCCAATCACCTTGATAAAATCTGTTCATTGAGAAAGAAATCTTTGCAATTTTTTTTGCACGTGTGATTCCTACATAGGCTAGTCTTCTCTCCTCTTCTAAACCATTTTCTCCTTTTTCCTCAATACTCTTTTGATGGGGGAATAAGCCTTCTTCCCAACCAGGTAAATAGACTATATCAAATTCTAACCCTTTAGATGCATGTAAAGTCATTAAATTTACTTTCTCACTTTCCCAGTCTTGATCCAATGATGTTGCTAACGATACATGCTCTAGAAAACTCTCTAAAGTGTCAAATTCTTTCATTGCATTTAGTAATTCTTTTATATTTTCAAGCCTATTCTCATTTTCTAAATCTTTCTTATTTTTCAACATTTCACTATATCCAGACTCATCTAAAATCATTTGTAAAAGTTTATTATGATTTACTTTTTTCTTTAAGTCGTATCTCCATTTTTCTAATAAGTTTAATAAGGCAACTAAACTCACCTTAGTCTTTGGTTTAAACTTGTTTTGATCGATTAATTTTTTTGATGCAATTTCTAATGAACATTTGTTTAATTTTGCAAATTCGGAAATTTTTTTAATCGTTGTGTCACCAATAGATCTTTTAGGTACATTGATTATTCTCTCAAAAGACAAATCATCCTTTGATTGATGAATACATCTTAAATAAGCAATACAATCTTTTATTTCTGCTCTTTCGTAAAATTTAATACCACCAATAATTCTATAAGGAATACCAACTTTT
>CACKFP010000022.1 GCA_902599485.1 uncultured Pelagibacteraceae bacterium
TTACTTTCTCGAACTTCAGTCATTGGAAAAATTGGCATATTTTTTAAAAATTTAAATTTATCATTTTTGACTAATAAGTAGTTATTATGTTTTTTATAAATAGTCGCTTCGAAATATTTAGTTTTTATTTCTTTATTAAATTTGGTCAATTCAAAGTCATTTTTTTTTAGAGATATACAATTTTTATTTAAAGGACATTCCTTACAACTTGGATTTTTTGGTTTGCATATTAAAGCACCTATCTCCATGATTGCTTGGGAGTAATCACTAGCACGATTGGACAGTCCAAAAAAATTAATTTTTGTTTTTAAAAAATCTTTAGATATTTCATTCTGCTTTTTTAAATATAGAGTTCTTTTAAGTATTCTCTCTACATTTCCATCTAAAGGAATAGTTTTAAGGTTAAATGCTATAGACATTATTGCTTTGGATGTATATTCGCCTACTCCTGGTAATTGTATTAACTTTTCATAAGATTTTGGCAACTTACCATGGAAATCTTTAACAATTATAATTGCACTTTTTTTTAGATTTCTTGCTCTTGAATAATAACCAAGACCTTCCCAATGTTTCATTAAGATCTTTTCGTCGACATTTGCCAATGATTGAAAGGTTGGAATTTGTTTTACAAATTTTTTAAAATAAGGAATAACAGTTTTTACTTGAGTTTGCTGTAACATAAATTCACTAACAAACGTAAAATATTCTTTTTGCCTCTGGGAAACTTTTTTTCTCCAAGGTAAAATTCTTTTATTATTATCGTACCAAAGTAGAATTTTATTTGGTATGTTTTTATTATTCATATGAGTCAAAAATATAATACTAAGCAGAGATATAACTCCATTCAAGGTTTAAGATCTTTTAAAGATACTTTACCCACAGAAGCAAAAAGAATAATTAGTAAAAAAGGTAAAATTTATAATGAAACTTTAGATAATTGGAAATATTTAGTAGGTAAAGATTTATTTAAAGTAAGTTTTCCTAAGTCATATAAAAGTTCAAACAAGTTATCGGGCAGTCGTTTAAATATTTTAGTAAAGAGGGGAAATGAAATTGACGTTGAGTATTCTAAAAAAGAAATAATAAAAAAAATTAATGTTTTTTTTGGCTATCATGTTTTAGATGACATTAAATTGAATACATTTGATGGAAAAATTGAAGAAAGCCATAAAAATACCGCTATTAATGCGACAAAAAATAAACATATAAAGAGCATAAATAATATTAAAAATGACAAAATAAAAAACTCACTGTTAGAGCTAAGTAAACATTTTAAAATAAAATGAAAAAGATAATTTTTATCTCAATTTTAATTTTTTTTAATTTCATCAATGCTAATTCTGAAGTTAAACCAATTTTAGTTGGAAGTGCAGACTCTAAAGTTAAGTTAATGGTTTTTGAATCTTTAACTTGTAGTCATTGTGCAAATTTTCATAAAAATATATATCCTAAATTAAAAGAAGATTTTATTGATAAAGGATTGATTTCAATAGAATTTAAAAGCTTTCCATTAGACATCATTGCATTTAATGCAACTAAATTAGCGCATTGTAGAAATGATGGTGAGCATGAAATTTTGCATCATTTATATTTAAATCAAGATAAGTGGATAAAAGGAAAAAATGAATTAGAGGCAAATCAAGCAATGAAAAAATTTATTGATAATACTGAATATAATCTTGATTTTGATAAGTGCTTGGCAGATAAAAAAATAGAGGATCATATTTTAGAAGACCGAATCGAAGGTGTTAAAAAGTATAAAGTGAATGCTACTCCTACAGTCATAATTAACGGAAAAAAGTTTGAAAATCACTCAAACTACAAAAAATTGAAAAAATACATTGAAAAACTGATATAAGTCAGTGGATGGAATTTAAAAAAATCCAACTAAATGGATTTAAGTCTTTTGCTGAAAAAACTAATTTCCTGATTGAAGAAGGTTTAACTGGGATAGTTGGTCCAAACGGTTGTGGCAAATCAAATATAGTGGAGTCGTTGCGATGGTGTATGGGTGAGACATCAGCAAAAAGTATGAGAGGTTCAGGAATGGAAGACGTTATATTTTCAGGAACTTCAAACAAACCATCAAAAAATATTGCAGAAGTTTTAGTCAGCTTATCAAATGACAATAAAGATGGTCCTCTACAATATAATGAGCTCGATGAAATTGAAATAAGAAGAAAAATAGAAAAAGATAAAGGCTCAAAATTTTATATAAATGGCAAAGAAGTTAGAGCTAAAGATGCTCAGATGTTTTTTGCAGATTTATCAACAGGTGCTCATTCACCTTCAATTATTAGTCAAGGTAGAATTGGAGCATTGGTCACAGCAAAACCTTCAGATCGAAGAGCTATCTTAGAAGAAGCAGCTGGTATAGCAGGTTTACATGTTAGAAGACACGAAGCAGAATTACGATTAGGCGCGGCAGAAAATAATTTAAAAAGGGCAGATGAATTAAGAAGACAACAGGAAAGACAATTAGCAAATTTGCAAAAGCAAGCTGAAGAGGCTGCAAAATACAAATCTATTTCAGAAGAAATAAAAAAAGTTGAGGCAGGTTTATATTATTTACGTCTTTTAGAAATTGATAATGAAATTAAAGTAGAGAATGAGATCAATAATGAGGCTGATGATCAAGTTAAGTCCTTCAATGATAAATTAGAGGATTTAAGCATGAAAATTATTGAAAAGAATAAAAATGTAAATCCTATAAGAGAAAAAAATCAAGAAAACTTGTCAAAAATTCAAAGATTAAATCTAGAGTTAAAAAGTTTAGATGAGGAAAAAGACAGGGTTAATGATGAAATACAATCAATTAGAAAGGCTTTAGGTGTAATAGATGAGGATATTGTAAGAGAAAAAAGCATAATCATTGATGCAAACTCTAATGAAAAAAGACTTAGAGAAGAAAAAGAAAATTTAATTACAGTCGACTCCAAATACTATGAAACTGAAAAATTGTCAGGTTTAGATCTTGTAAATGCAAAAGGAAAATTAAAAGATGAGCAAGATAAATTAGAGAGAATACTAGAAAATCTAAACCTTGATACTCTAAAAAAGAACTCAGAAACTATTGATTTAGCAAGTGAGCAGTTAGATAAAGCAAAAGAAATGCTCTCAGAGAATAATATCAATGGTGCAACTAATTTAATAGATGAATGCAAAATAAATCTTTCATTTTTAAAAATGAAAATTAATGAAATGCATGACAACGATTTAGCGATAACAGTAACTAAGAAAAACGAAGAAATCAAAAGTCTACAAGAAGAATACGCTGAAGCATTTAGTACAAATCAAAATATTAAAAAAGAGTCAATAAAAAGAAGTGAAAGAATTAAAATAATTGAACAAGAAATAGAAAGTTGGAAAAACTTATTGGTAAATTCTGAAAAAATGATTAATGAATTAAATAGTAGAAAAGATACTCAACAAAAAAAATTAGATAGCCTTGAAAAACAACCTCAAACACAAGCTGAAAGAAAAGGACAAATATCAGAAAGTTTAAGAATTTCTGAAAAAGAAAAAAGTGATAATGAAATATTAATAGATGAGCTAGATAAAGAGATTAACGAATTAAGAAGTAATCTAAATACAACAAAAGAAGAGTCTATTGAAATAAGAGAACGAAAGGCAAGCTCTGGAGCAACAATCGATGGTTTGAATAAAAGAAGAAATGATTTGCTAGAAAGAGTATCAACAGAACTTAATTTAAAAGAAGAAGAGATACTGAATTTTTCAAACTTAAAAGATGTATCTGAATATCCAGATACAGTAACACAAGAGGAATTGCTTGATGAAAGAAAAAGGGAAAGAGAAAAATTAGGCTCGGTTAATTTAAGAGCAGACGAAGAGACTTCAAAATATGAAGATGAAATTAAGAAAATGGAAAAAGATAGACAAGATTTAGTAACTGCAATTATAAAGTTAAAAGAAAGTATTACTGAACTCAATCAGAAAGGTAGGGAAAGACTTCTAGATGCTTTTGAAAAAGTGAATAGAAAGTTCAATGAAGTTTATACCAAACTATTTAATGGAGGTAGTGCAAAACTAGAGCTAGTAGACTCTGATGATCCTTTAGATGCAGGATTAGAAATGTTGGTAAGTCCACCAGGAAAAAGATTACAATCAATAACTTTATTATCTGGAGGTGAACAAGCCCTGACTGCTTTATCTTTAATCTTTGCAGTGTTTCTTACTAATCCAGCTCCAATATGTGTTCTCGATGAAGTAGACGCACCTCTAGATGATGCGAACGTAACAAGATTTTGCAATCTTTTGACGGAACTAACTAAAATTACATCTACAAGATTTATTATTGTAACTCACCACGCTCTAACCATGTCTAAAATGGACAGACTATACGGCGTAACAATGCCAGAAAAAGGAATTAGCCAACTAGTTGCTGTAGATCTTCAAAAAGCAGAGAGTATGGTTGCTTAATAATGGATGAAGACCAGTTTAAAACTCGCCTAAAAATTGCAAAAAATAAATCTGACAAAGACAAAAAATCTGAAGAGGGAAATAAAGGCTCAAGTATGGGGTCAGCCTTCAAAATGAGCACGGAATTGGTATCTGCAGTAGCTGTTGGGACAATTATTGGGTTTATTTTAGACAATTGGTTTGGTACTAAACCCTGGTTAATTTTAATATTTTTTTTTATTGGTGTAATAGCTGGAATTATGAACGTTATTAGATCAGCAAAAAAAATGCAAAAATAGTAGGCAAATGGCAGCAAATCCAATGTACCAATTCAACGTGTACCGAATTGGTCCAGAAATTAAAATAAATAACATAGATATTTCATTCACAAACGCGAGTTTGTTTATGGTCATAAGTTCACTAGCAATATTAATTATTTTTAATTTAGGCACGAAGAGATCTATAATACCAAATAAAATTCAATTACTTGCGGAACTCAGTTACTCTTTTATTTCAAAAATGATAAGTGATACAGCTGGATCGAAAGCTAAGCCTTACTTTTCTTTCATATTTTCTTTATTCATGTTTGTTTTATTTTGTAATATGTTTGGGATGATACCATACTCTTTTACTGTCACTAGCCACATAATTGTAACTTTTGTATTAGCAGCATTTATATTTATAGGAGTAACAATAATTGGATTTATTAAACATGGACTTGGATACTTAAAACTTTTTGTGCCAAGTGGTGTTCCAATGGTTTTATTGCCATTAATAGTTGTTATAGAAATAATTTCATACTTAAGTAGACCAATTAGTTTATCAGTTAGATTGTTTGCAAATATGATGGCAGGCCATACGATGATGAAAGTTTTTGGAGGTTTCGTAGTTAGCTTAGGAATTGTTGGGGGCTGGCTACCACTAGGTTTTTCAGTTGCATTAACAGGTTTGGAGATATTAGTTGCTTTTCTTCAAGCATATGTATTTGCAATTTTAACATGTATCTATTTGAATGATGCATTAAATTTACACCATTAATTAACATAAGGAGGATATAATGGAATTAGAAGCAGCAAAAATGATAGGAGCAGGACTAGCAGCAATTGCACTTGCAGGTGCAGGAGTTGGAATTGGGATAATTTTTGGAAATTATCTTTCAGGTGCAATGAGAAATCCATCTGCAGCTCAAAAGCAGTTTCCAAACTTGCTATTAGGCTTTGCATTAGCGGAAGCGACTGGTTTATTTGGATTAGTTGTTGCATTAATTATTCTTTTCGCGTTTTAATTAATGTTGAAAAAGATAATTTTTCAATTTCTAGCTTTAAGTCTTATCTTTACTTATAGCGCTCAAAGCGCTGAGAGTGGAGGTATGCCCCAGCTTAATCCCGAGTTTTGGATATCTCAAATTTTTTGGTTAGTACTTACCTTTGGATTATTGTTTATAATTTTATCTAAGTTCATACTACCAAAGATTAGTAACAATCTTGAAACCAGAAAATCACAAATCTTAGAGAATATCGAAACTGCAGACAAACAACGGGAAAAAACTGAAAAAAAAGTTAAAGAATTTGATAAAATTATCAATGATACAAAAGTCGAAGCAAAAAACTTCTTTAATAGTGAAAGACAAAAAGTTTTGGACGATATAAACAATAAAAGATTATCTTTAGAAAAGGATATCGAAAAAGAAATAATAAAAGCTGAAGAAGAAATAGACCAATTAAAAAAAACTTCTCAAGAGAAAGTTACTAAAATTGCAATTGAGACATCCTCCGATCTAGTTAAACAATTAATTGGTGAAGATATAAATAAAAGTAGTCTTTCAGCCATAGTTGAAGATCTTTCTAAAAAAGAAATGGAAAAACATAATGGCAATTGATGCAACATTTTGGGTAGCAGTTTCTTTTGTAATATTTTTTGGAGCGCTAATTTATTTAAAAGTTCCGCAAAATGTTAATAATTTATTGAGCAAAATGATTACTGATATCAAAAATGAAATTGATGAAAGTGAAAAACTCCGAGCTGAATCTAAAAGACTATTGGATGAGGCGCAAAAGAAGCTAGATACTGCAAAAATTGAGAGTGAAAAGATTATGCAGCAGTCAAAAGATGAAACTGAAAGATTTGTAATTGAAATGAATGACAAATTCCATAAATCAGCTGAACTAAAGAAAAGTCTAGCAGAAACTAAAATCTCTCAAATGAAGGATAATGCCATTAAAGAAATTAAAGATACATCAATTAACATTGCTGTAGAATCTGTGAAAAAAATTATTACAACATCTATTGATAAGTCTAAACTTGACAATTTGTTTAATAAAAATCTTGAAGAAACGAAGACAGAATTAAAGAAAATCAGTTCTTAAACTAAGATAGTTTATCAAATTTTATAAAAATAATGTAAATTAAGGAATATGAATTCAATTGTAATTGGATCAGGTTTTGGTGGCATAGCAGCAGCTCTTAGACTTCGGGCAAAAGGCCATAAAGTCACTTTAATTGAAAAACAAAAAGATTTAGGTGGAAGAGCGAGAGTATTTAAAAGTAATGGGTTTACTTATGATGGTGGACCAACTGTAATAACAGCTCCATATTTAATTTATGAAATTTTTAAACTTTTTAATAAAAATCCAGATGATTACATAAAAATAAAAGATTTGGATACTTGGTACAGATTTGTTTTTGAAGATGGAAGCCATTTTGATTATTCAGCTGATGAAAAGAAAATGGAAGAACAGATTGCAATAATTAATCATAAAGATGTTGTGGGTTACAGAAATTTACTTAAATTTACAAAAAAAATATTTGATAAGGGTTATTCAGAATTATCAGATGTGCCATTTGATAAACCTTCATTTATGTTTAAGCAAATTCCTGCATTGCTAAGTTTAAAAAGTTATAAATCTGTTTATTCTTTGGTTAGTGGTTTTATTGAAAATGAAAAACTAAGAAGGCTATTTAGTATGCACCCATTATTGGTGGGTGGGAACCCTTTTACTACAACCTCTATATATGGATTAATTTTGTATTTAGAAAAAAAATGGGGAATTCATTATTCTATGGGTGGAACGGGACAAATCATAAAAGGTTTTGAGAAATTGATGTTAGAAGAAGATGTTACGATTATTAAAGGTAAAGAAGTTAAAAACTTACTTACAGAAAATAAAAGAGTTGTCGGGGTTGTGACAAGTGAAGATGAGGAAATTAAAGCAGATAATGTAGTTTGTAATGCAGATCCTCCCGGTGTTTATTCAAAAATGCTAAATAATCAAAAATATAACACCTTATTTAATTGGAAGATAAATAGAATGGAATATTCAATGGGATTGTTTGTTTATTATTTTGGAACAAAGAAAAAATACGAAAATGTTGAACATCATACTATAAAGTTTGGCGATAAGTACAAAGAACACTTGGATGATATATTTGTAAACAAAAAATTAAATAGCGATATAAGCTATTATCTACATAGGCCTACCGCGACTGACTCGAGTATGGCACCAAAAGACCACGATTGCTTTTATGTATTAGTGCCTGTACCTAATAATAAATCAGGAATAGACTGGTCAGTCGAAGGTGAGAGTCTAAAAAAACTTGTAATAGATAAAATGGAAAATAGTTTATTACCAAATTTAAGAGAAAATATTGTAGATGATTTTTATTTAACCCCTGATTATTTTGAAAATGAATTAAATACAAAATATGGCTCGGGTTTTTCAATTCAGCCCAAATTTTCTCAATCAGCATACTTTAGATTTCATAACAAATCTGAGGTTTATGACGGTTTATATTTTGTTGGAGCGGGCACTCATCCTGGAGCTGGTGTTCCAGGAGTCCTATCATCCGCAAAGGTCTTAGATAAAATTTTGTAATGAATGAACAAAATTATTTGTCGATATACGCTAAATCTTTTAATTGGGCAGGTTTCTTTTTACCAAAACAAGTCTACTCTGATTGCTCTAATTTGTACGATTTTTGCAGATACATAGACAATATAGCAGATGAAAAAGGTGATCTTGATACGAAATTAAAAAATTTCAAAACTTTCAAAGAAGATTTCAAATTAAAAAATGAAAATAACCAAATAATTAAAAATATGTGGGCTTTAATAAACAAATTTGGAATATCACAAAAAATAATTGATGATTTATTCGATGGCGTAGAGGCTGATATAAAATCAAAAGTAGAAATAAACACTGACAAAGATCTATTTGTTTATTCATATAGAGTGGCTGGAACAGTTGGATTAATGATGGCAAAAATTTTAAATGTCAAAGAAAGATCAGCACTTTTAGGAGCGATTGACTTAGGTATTGCAATGCAACTAACTAATATTTCAAGAGATGTTATTGAAGATGAAAGCAATAATAGGTTTTATATAAAAAAGAATTTTGATGAAATTAAAAGAATTTTAAAAATCGCTGACAAATTTTATAGTAATTCTTTTATATCAATTAAAAAAATTCCATTCTTTTTAAGATTTTCGATTTTGGTTGCAAGACGAGTATATAGACAAATTGGAAATGAAATCTTAAAAAAAGGAAACTTAGAAAATTATAATAAATCAGGAAAAATTTATGTAAACAATTTGGGAAAAGTCTTACATACAGTGCTATCTATTGGTGATTTAATTAAATTATATTTTGTAAAAGAAGATAAAAAACTTACAATAAAAGAGCATGAGATAATAATGAAAGATATCGAGTATAATGAAAGATTTTGATTACATAATTATTGGAGGTGGCTGTGCAGGTTTAACATTGGCTTACGAGTTAGAGTATCACGATAAACTTAAAAATAAGACTTTAGCAATTATTGAAAAAAGAGATGAATATAAAAGAGATAAAACTTGGTCATATTGGAAAACTGTACCACACAAGTTTGATGATTGTGTAAAAAAAAGATGGAAAGATTATACAATCAATTTTAAAGGAAATGTTGAATATAAAGATTGTAAAGAAACTCCTTACGAAAGTATTGATAGTGGACTATTCTACAAAAAAATTTTAAATAAAATCAATAAAAATCCTAATATTCAATTCTTTAAAGATATTAGTGAAGTAAATACAGAAAACGCAATTTTATTTAACAGTCTGCCAAATCTTGAGAATAAAGATTCTAATTTATGGCAACACTTTCAAGGTGTTGAGATTGAAACCGAAAAAGATTTTTTTGATGATCAAATAATGAATTTAATGGACTTTGATTGTGATCAAAAAAAAAGTGTTCATTTTTTCTATACACTACCCTATTCAAAAAAATCAGCTTTAATCGAAACTACGTGGCTTTCAAAAATGGAAGATGATAGTGAAAAAGATTATGATAAACAAATTACTGATTACATCGAAAACACTTTAAAATTAAAAAAATATAAAATTAATTATAAAGAAGTTGGGGCTATACCATTATTTTATCCAAAATTTCAAAACGACAAAAATACGATAAATATTGGAACTGCTGGAGGTATGACGCGTTTGAGTACTGGCTATACTTTCCTAAATATCCAAGAACAAGCAGAATATATTACCCAAAACATTGATAAAATAACCCAAACTAGAGCTTTCAATATAAAAAGTAAGTATAAGTTTTTAGATAATGTTTTTTTGAAAGTCCTAGCTGAAAAGCCAGAGATCATGCCAAATATTTTCTTCAAAATGTTTAAAAGCAAGTCAAAAACAGTAATAAATTTCCTCTCCAATAAAAGTAATATTTTTGAGGACTTATCCATTATATTAAAGATGCCAAAATGGATTTTTATTAAAGCTGTATTTAAATAATGATCAACAAAATAAATTTTTTTCATTCTATTATTTTTTTTAATATCTGTATTTTTTTTTCTGCCTTTGAGGTATTGAGAGATAATTCGTTTATACTTTTTAGTTTTTTTTTAATTCTTACAATTGGTATCTCTCACGGTGCGCTGGATCATGAAAAAGGTAAAAAACTGTTAAAAATTTATAAAATTAAAAATACAGAAGTGTTCTATATAACTTATATAGGTATTGCTATTTTTGTTATTTTAATTTGGATTTTAAGTCCAATATTGTTGCTTTCGCTTTTTTTAATAGTTGCAGCATATCATTTTGGCAAAGAGGATAGTGACTTTATCGAAACAAAAAATGCTAATTTTTTAGAAATTTTTTATTTCATTAAAGGATCATTAGTTATTTCAGCACCCTTACTGTTTCACAAAACTGAGACAATCGAAATTTTTAAAATGTTAAATTTTTCAATAGACGAAAATATTGTGGCTAATAATTTTTTAATTCCTTTAGTTATATTATCAGTGCTAAGTAATTTTCTTATATATAGAGGTAATAATAATGATTTAAGATCAATTCTTTTTTTAGATAGTTTTTCAATAATTATTTTAAACTATTTTTTTAACCCTATATTGGCTTTCACAATTTATTTCTGCTTTCTTCATTCTGTAAGACACTCACTAAGTTTAATTAGTGAAATAAATAAAAATTTGATGAAAGGATTTCCTATTTTTTTACGAAAAATTATTCCACTTACAGTAATTACAGCAATAATGTATTTAATAGTTTTTTATTTTATTTCAGAAAAATTTGGTATAGATGAAAGTATTATTAAAATAATATTTGTTGGATTGGCTTCATTGACCTTCCCTCATATTTTACTTGAATTCATGGTAGAAAGAAAATGAGTAACAAAAATTTAAAAATTTATTTAGCTGCACCAAGAGGATTTTGTGCAGGCGTTGATAGAGCAATTGAAATTGTAAAAAAGAGTATAGATAAATTTGGTGCTCCAGTTTATGTGAGACACGAAATTGTACATAACAAACATGTTGTAGAAAGTTTAAAAAAGATAGGAGCGATATTTGTTGAAGAATTAGATGAAATCAAAGATAAGTCTAGACCAGTTATATTCTCAGCACATGGGGTTCCAAAATCTGTTCCAGAGGAAGCTTCTAATTTAAATATGATGTTTGTAGATGCAACGTGTCCTCTAGTATCTAAAGTGCATAGAGAAGCAGAAAACTTAAATAAACAAGGACATCATATATTATTAATAGGTCACAAAAACCATCCAGAGGTTATTGGGACTATGGGTCAATTGCCAGAAGGTTCAATAGATTTAATAGAAAATATTGAGGATGCAAATAAGTATGAAAATGTCTCAAAAAAACATCTATCCTTCATAACTCAAACAACACTCTCTGTAGATGATACCAAAGATATTATTGGAGCTCTTAAATCTAAGTTCCCAGATATTAAAGAGCCCAAAAAAGACGACATATGTTATGCAACAACAAATAGACAATCAGCTGTGAAAGAAATAGCAGATAAATGTGATATGTTTTTTGTAATAGGAAGTAGAAATTCATCTAACTCTGTAAGATTAGTTGAGGTTGCTAAAAACTCTGGTTGCAATTCTGCTGAGTTAATACACTCAGAAAGTCAAGTGCCATTAGATAAGATTAAAGAATGTAACACAATTGGAATTTCATCAGGTGCGTCGGCGCCAGAAATACTTGTTGAAAAGTTTATAGCAGAGTTAAAAAATCAATTTACAGTAAACATTGAAGAAGTTGAAATCGTAAAGGAAAATATAACTTTTAAAATTCCTGGAAAATTAAATTAATGGCTGTTTATACTAAAATTAATAATAGACAGATAAAATTTATCGAGAAG
>CACKFP010000023.1 GCA_902599485.1 uncultured Pelagibacteraceae bacterium
ATATAGTTTACGCGCACTTCCGCAAAATACAGCAATTTGCGGTGTCTTTGGAAACAAAGAGATCGACACCAGTCAGCGAGGGTTCGCCCACTGGTGCAATACTTGCTGTGCGAAATTATGTTTGAAAATTTAACTAATAAATTTGAAGAAATTTTTTCTTCATTAAAAAAAGCTCCTTCTCTTGATGAAAAGCAAGTCGATGAGGGTTTAAAAGGTATAAGGTTGGCCTTATTAGAAGCCGATGTTTCTTTAGACGTAGTTAAGGAGTTTATTAGTAGAGTTAAGCCTAAAGCGCTAGGTCAAGAAATTATAAGATCAACTTCGCCCGGGGATATGGTTGTAAAAATCGTTTATGACGAAATAGTATCTTTTTTAGGTGATAAGAATTCTGAAATCTCCCTTAATGCTGTCCCTCCAGTTCCAATCATGTTAGTTGGGTTGCAAGGTTCAGGAAAAACTACAACAACCTCAAAATTAGCGAAATTTTTAGAAAAAAATAATAAGAAAAAAGTTATGATGGCTAGTTTGGACGTTTACAGACCTGCCGCGCAAGAGCAATTGAGACTTTTGGGTGAACAAAATAATATTGAAACTTTGCCAATTATAGAAGGCCAGCTTCCTGCTGATATTTGTAGAAGAGCTTTAAGTGCTGCAAATTTAAATGGTTGTGAAGTAGTTTTATTTGATACTGCTGGAAGAACACAAATAGATTTTCAAATGATGAATGAAATCAAACAAATTGAAACTATTATTAATCCTGCAGAAACTATACTAGTAGCAGATTCTCTAACAGGTCAAGTTGCTGCTAATGTAGCAAAGGAATTTAAAAATACAGTAAATTTGAGCGGCATTATACTTACAAGAGCAGATGGAGATGGAAGAGGTGGAGCTGCATTGAGTATGAAATATGTTGCTGAGGTCCCCATAAAGTTTCTTGGTGTTGGAGAAAAAATTGAGAATTTTGAAGTTTTCCATCCTGATCGAATTGCAAATAGAATTCTGGGAATGGGAGATATCGTTTCCTTAGTTGAAAAAGCTTCAGAAGATTTAGATCAAGAAAATTTAAAGAAAACAGAAGAGAAACTTAAAAAAGGTCAATTCTCGATGGAAGATTATCTTTCTCAATTACGTCAAATGAAAAAGATGGGTGGAATAGAAGGCATAATGTCATTTCTCCCTGGAGTTTCAAAAATTAAATCACAAATGGACCAATCAGGAATAGATGAAAAAATTATAACTCAAAATGAAGCTGTTATTTTATCAATGACAAAGCAAGAAAGAGAAAATCCTAAAATTATAAATGGATCAAGAAAAAAAAGAATTGCTAATGGCTCAGGTACAGACATTGCCACTATCAATAAGTTGTTAAAACAATTTAAGATGATGTCAGAAATGATGAAAAAAATGTCTAAAGGAAACATGAAAGGAATGGCGGATAAAGGGATCCCGCCTGAACTATTTAATCAATTAAAATAAAGGAGATATAAGTAATGTTAAAAATGAGACTATCAATGGGAGGTACTAAAAAAAGGCCAGTATATAAAATTGTTGTGGCTGATAGTAGATTTCCAAGAGACGGAAGGTTTATAGAAAAATTAGGTTTTTATAATCCGTTGTTACCGAAGGATAAAAAGGAAAGAATTGGCTTAGATTCTGAGCGAATTAAATATTGGTTAGGTCAAGGAGCTCAGCCAACAACAAGAGTTGCAAGGTTATTGGGAGAAAACGATATAATGCCAATGCCTGAAAAAGGAAACAATCCTCAAAAAGCAATTCCTAAAAAAGATAGAAAAAAAGCTGACGAAGGTGGAGAAGCGAAACCAGAAGGAGATGCATCTAAGCCAGCAGAAGCACCTAAGGAAGAAGCTAAGCCAGCAGAAGCACCTAAGGAAGAAGCTAAGCCAGCAGAAGCACCTAAGGAAGAAGAAAAAAAATAATGTTAGAAGCTCGTATATTCACACTCTATCCAGATTTTTTTCCAGGTTATTTAGGTCAAGGTATTTTTGGTAAAGCACTATCAGAGAATAAATGGAAAATAGATACTGTGGATATAAGAGAGTATGCATTTGATAAACATAAAACTGTTGATGACACTCCCTATGGAGGAGGCGAAGGTATGTTAATGAAAGCAGATGTATTAGCAAAATCAATAGATAAGAATGTTAAAGATGGCGAAAAGATTATTTATCTAAGTCCGAAGGGTAAGTTGTTCAATCATCAATTAGCAAAACAACTATCTCAAGAAAAAACAATAAATATAATTTGTGGACACTTTGAAGGAGTTGATGAAAGATTATTAAAAACAAGAAATATTGAAGAAGTAAGTATAGGAGACTTTGTTTTATCTGGAGGTGAAGGAGCTTCATTTGTAATTCTTGATGCAATTTTAAGATTTATTCCTGGTATTCTTGGCAATACAAATTCAGCTAAAGAAGAAAGTTTTGAAAACGGACTTTTAGAGTATCCTCAATTTACAAAACCTCAAATATGGGAGGAAAAAAGTGTTCCAGATGTGCTATTATCAGGCGATCACGCCAAAATTAAAGACTGGCGTTTATCTCAATCTGAGGCTATAACACGCGACCGAAGACCGGATTTGTGGCAATTATATAAAAAGACTAAAGAGAATTAAAATGAAGACAATTGAAGAAATTAATCAATCTAAAGTAAAAAAAATTATTTCTGAGAGAAAGCATCCAGAATTTTTCCCAGGTGATATTGTTAAAGTAGGAGTTAGAATAACTGAAGGAAAAAGAGATCGTATTCAATATTTTGAAGGTGTGTGTATTGCGAAAAAAAATAGAGATATCAATTCTTCTTTTACTGTAAGAAAAATTTCTTTTGGTGAAGGTGTGGAAAGAACATTTGCTTTATATAGTCCGATTGTAGATACAATTAAAGTTGTAAGGTCAGGAAAAGTTAGAAGAGCCAAGTTATATTATTTGAGAGATAGAACAGGTAAATCTGCAAGAATTGCAGAAAAAATTAAAAAGAAAATAGGTATAGATATCGAAACTAAGATTCACGAAGTTACGGAAGAAAATGTTATACCTGATACAGAGCAAAAAACAGCAGACAGCCAGCAAGATACCAATAAAGATGCTCCAAAAGTAGAAGCAAAAAAACCAGAAGAAAAAAAAGAAACTAAAGAAGAAACCCCATCAGTAGAAAAAAAAACTGATGAAAAAAAAGAAAATTCTGAAGTAAAAAAATAATTTTTTACAATGCCTCAAACTATATACGATAAAATATGGAATGATCACCTTGTTCATCAACAAGAAGATGGGACTTCACTTTTATTTGTTGATAGACATTTAATTCATGAAGTTACTAGTCCACAAGCATTTGAAGGTTTAAGAAATTCTAATAGAAAAGTTAGACAACCTTCTTTAACTTTAGCAGTAGCAGATCACAATGTTCCAACAACGGATAGATCAGTGCCTATTACTGACAAAGATTCAAAAATACAAATCGAGACACTAGAAAAAAAACTGTGCAGAATTCGGAATAAATCTTTTTGGAATGAACGATAAAAGACAAGGAATAGTTCATATTATTGGTCCAGAACAGGGATTTACACAACCAGGAACGATTATCGTTTGTGGTGATAGTCACACTGCTACTCACGGAGCATTTGGTGCATTAGCATTCGGAATTGGAACTTCGGAAGTGGAACATGTCTTGGCAACACAGACTTTAGTTCAAAAAAAATCAAAAAATTTTAGAATAAACGTTAATGGATCTCTTCCTGTTGGAGTAACATCTAAGGATGTAATATTACAAATAATCGGAAAAATTGGTACAGCCGGTGGAACTGGTTATGTAATTGAATATGCTGGAAACTTAATTTCTAATTTAAGTGTCGAACAAAGAATGACGATTTGCAATATGACAATTGAAGGTGGAGCAAGGGCTGGATTAATAGAGCCAGATGAAAAAGTTTTTAATTATTTAAAAGGTAAACCAATGTCTCCAAAGAATTCAAATTGGGACAAAGCATTAGAATATTGGAGTAAATTAAAGTCTGATGGTGATGCAGTATTTGACAAAGAAATCAGTCTTGAGGGCAAAGATATTAAACCAATGGTAACTTGGGGAACTTCGCCTCAGGATGTAGTAGATATTGATGGAATTGTTCCTGATCCTGAAAATGAGCAAAACGAAGACAGAAAAAATTCTATTAACAGGTCATTAAAATATATGGGTTTAAAGCCAAAAACTAAAATAAAAGATATTAGAATTGATAAAGTTTTTATTGGAAGTTGCACAAATGGAAGAATTGAAGATTTAAGAGAAGCTGCAAAAATCTTAAAAGATAAAAAAATTGCTTCTCATGTAAATGCAATGATAGTTCCTGGTTCAGGATTAGTAAAACAACAAGCAGAGCAAGAAGGTTTAGATGTAATATTTAAAAATTCTGGATTTGAATGGCGTGAGCCAGGTTGTTCAATGTGTTTAGCTATGAATGCAGATAAGTTGAAGCCAGAAGAAAGATGTGCATCAACATCAAATAGAAATTTCGAAGGAAGACAAGGACGAGGTGGAAGAACTCATTTAGTTAGTCCAGCTATGGCTGCTGCAGCTGCTATATCTGGAAATTTAGATGATGTTAGAAAATACAATAGTTAAATGAACAAATTCTCAACATTAAAAAGCATTCCTGCATATTTACCAATTGTAAATATCGATACAGATATGATTATTCCAAAGCAATTTTTAAAAACAATAAAAAGAACAGGACTTGGAAAAAATTTGTTTTATGAAATGAGATATGACGAAAAAGGTAAAGTAGTAGATGACTTTATCTTAAATAAATCCCCATATGATAATTCTAAGATTTTAATTGCAGGGAATAATTTTGGATGTGGATCTTCTAGAGAACATGCGCCATGGGCACTTTTAGACTTTGGTATCACTTGCGTTATAAGTACTAGTTACGCAGATATATTTTATAATAATTGTTTTAAAAATGGAATATTGCCTATTAAAGTTAATGATGAACAGATAAAAGAACTTTCTGAATATTCTAAGAGACAAGAAGAAATTGCAATAAATTTACCAGATCAAAAAATAATTTTTGGGAATAAAGAAATCAAATTTGAATTAGATGAATTTAAAAAAAAATGTTTAATTGAGGGACTAGATGATATTGCACTGTCTTTGGAAAAGTCTAATAAAATAATTTCATTTGAAGAAAAATTAAAATCCACAAAGCCTTGGATATTTAATGATTAAAGTCAAAAAAAGAAAATTCTTATTGTTACCAGGTGATGGTATTGGTCCCGAGGTTATTGGTGAAGTTAAAAAAATTATAACTTGGTTTAATGTAAATAAATCTCTTGATTTTGATATGGAAGAGGCCTTAGTTGGAGGAGCATCTTACGACAAGCACGGAATACCGATTACAGATGAAGTATTTTATAAATCATTAGAATGTGAAGCAGTCATTTTAGGAGCTGTGGGTGGACCAAAATATGATAATTTAGATTTTTCCAAAAGACCTGAGAGAGCTCTTCTTAAGCTAAGAAAAGAATTAAAATTATTTGCAAATTTGAGGCCTGCAATTTGTTTTAAACAATTAGTTGAGGCATCTACCCTAAAACCTGAAATCGTATCAGGTCTAGACATTATGATTGTTAGAGAATTGACAGGTGGTATTTATTTTGGTGAGCCGAGAGGTATCAAGCCAATTGATAATGGTGAACGTAAAGGAATAAACACTCATACTTATACTTCATCAGAAATTAAAAGAGTTGCTAGAGTTGCATTTGATCTAGCAAAGAAGAGAAACAATAAAGTTACTTCCTGTGAAAAATCAAATGTTATGGAAGCAGGTCAATTATGGAAAGAGGAAGTTCAAAATCTTCACGATAAAGAATTTAAAGATGTTGAGTTAAATCATATGCTTGCAGATAATTGTGCAATGCAACTTTTGAGAAATCCAAAGCAATTTGATGTAATTGTGACAGATAATTTGTTTGGTGATATGTTGTCAGATGAAGCATCTATGCTGACGGGATCTTTAGGTTTATTACCTTCAGCTTCTCTGGGTGCAAAAAATAAAGATGGTGAAATGAGAGCAATGTATGAGCCTGTTCATGGATCTGCTCCAGATATTGCTGGAAAAGGAATTGCAAATCCAATTGCAACCATCTTGAGTTTTGCAATGGCCCTGAGGTACTCTCTTGACTTAGATAAAGAGGCTGATGACTTAGAAAAAGCAGTGCAAAATGTACTAGATGATGGGTTAAGAACTAAAGATATTATGTCAAAAGGAACAAAAGAAATTTCAACTTCTGGTATGGGAGATGCGATTATTGCATATTTGCAAAAATAAAAAAATTAACTTAATTTGATACTATTAAATTTATGACTGTTTATTCCGCACCTGTGAAAGATATGATGTTCTTATTTGAACATCTAAAAGATAATAAAAATTATAACGAAATTGAAAAATATAAAGAAGTCACATCTGATCTAGTAAAAGATATCTTAGAGGAAGCTGCAAAAATTAATGAAGAAATGCTTCTTCCTTTAGCAAAAGCTGGAGACGAAAATCCTTGTGTCTATGAAAATGGAGTAGTTAGAACCCCTCCAGGTTATAAAGAGGCATATTCAAAATTTATAGAAGATGGATGGGTATCTTTAACTTGTGATCCAAAATATGGTGGCCAAGGAATGCCAAAAACTGTAAGTGCTTTTTTTGATGAAATGCTTTCATCATCAAGTTTATCTTTTAAATTATATAGTGAATTAAGTATAGGTGCATACAATTGTATTTTGAGTCATGCAACTGAAGAAATCAAAAACACATATCTTCCTAAAATTGTTGAGGGTAAATGGAGTGGGACAATGTGTTTAACAGAGCCTCAATGTGGAACAGATTTAGGATTAATAAAAACAAAGGCAATTAAAAATGAAAATGGTACTTATAATATAAGTGGACAAAAAATCTTTATTACTTCTGGTGACCACGATTTAACTGAAAATATTATACACCTTGTTTTAGCAAGAACGCAGGATGCACCAAAAGGAACGAAGGGGATAAGTTTATTTTTAGTACCAAAATATGAAATTAATGATGATGGATCAATTGGTCCAAGAAACGGCGTCAATACTGTTTCAATTGAATCAAAAATGGGTATTAAAGGTTCACCCGCATGTGTATTAAGTTTTGATGATGCCAAAGGCTATATGATCGGACCAGAGAACAAAGGCTTAAATTCTATGTTTACAATGATGAACTTAGAAAGAATTGTTGTCGGTATACAAGGATTAGGTCTATCTGAAACAGCTTATCAAACTGCTTTAAGTTATTCAAAAGAGAGAAAACAAGGTAAATCAAATAATAATTCTAATGGAGAAACAGATTTAATTATTAAGCACGCAGATATTCGAAGAAGTTTATTAAATATGAAGTCTATAATTGAGGGAGAAAGATCCTTATCTTTTTGGATGGCCCAGCAGGTAGATGTAAGCTTAAGTCATAGTTCAGAGGAAGTAAAAAAAGATGCATCGGATATTGTAGGTCTTATGACCCCAGTAATTAAGTCATTTTTTACAGATATGGGTATGGAAATAACCAATGAAGCAATTCAAGTTTTTGGTGGCTATGGTTATACAAAAGACCAAGGGATAGAACAATTATTTAGAGATAATAGAATTACACCTATTTACGAAGGAACTAATTCTGTGCAGGCAATTGATTTTGTATTTAGAAAAATTAGTCAGAAAAAAGTTTTTGAAAATTTTATGAAATATGTAGATACAGAAATTCAAAATTGTTCAAAAGTAGACAATTTAAATGAACATGTAAAAAAAATATCTGAATTAAAAAATATATTGTCAGATTTCACGGACTGGATATCTCCTAATGGCAATACGCCAAAAGACGATATAAGCGCATCATGTAACGATTATTTAAGATTTTTTGGTTATTTTTGTCTTTCATTTATATGGCTAAAAACAATGAGAAAAAGCTATGAAAATTTGGAAAACAATAAAGAGTTTTATGAAGATAAATTAAATACAGGAAATTATTATTTTGACAAAATTTTGCCTAGAGCTGAGAGCCATTATAAATCTGCTATTTCTGGTAGTAAATATACTATGAGCGCAAAATTTAACTGATGAATAAATATAATCAGAACTTAGATAAAAATCCTTCAAATTATGTACCGTTAACACCGCTTAGCTTTCTAGAAAGAGCAAAAGATATTTATCCAAATTATGAGGCTTTAGTATATGAAACAAAATCTTTCACATGGACTGAAGTATTTAACAGGTGCATCAAATTTGCAAGTGCACTAGAGAAAATTGGTATTGTTGAAGGAGACACAGTCTCAGTTATGACCTTTAATACTCCAGAGATTTTTGAAGCACATTATTCTGTCCCTATGACAGGAGCCGTTTTAAATACAATTAATTCAAGACTTGATGCAAAAACTGTTGCTTATATTTTAGAACACAGTGAAGCAAAAGTATTAATAATAGATAGACAATTGCATGCAGTTGCAGAAAAGGCTTTATCAACTTTAAAAGAAAAACCAATCGTAATTGATGTTCAAGATGATTTTGCTGACCAATCCTTGTTAAAAAAAATTGGAGATAGAGAATATGAGGAATTTTTAAGCACCGGTGATGAAAATTATATTTGGAAAAAACCCAAGGATGAATGGCAAGCAATTTCTTTAAGTTATACGTCTGGAACAACCGGAAACCCAAAAGGTGTTGTTTATCATCATAGAGGCTCTTATTTAATGTCAACAGGTAGTGCTGTTGCTTGGAATATGCCAAATAGATTAAATTTTTTAACAGTTGTACCAATGTTCCACTGTAATGGATGGGGGTACCCGTGGACAATACCAATGCTAAATGGAAAAACAGTTTGTTTAAGAGCTATTGATGTAAAAAAAATATTTGAATTAATTGAAAAGCACGACATTACCCATTTTGGAGGTGCACCTATTGTACTTAATATGATAACAGGTGCATCACAAAATGATATCAAAGAATTAAAAAACAAAGTTTATGTTTTAACTGCTGGAGCACCACCTCCAAGTATTATTTTCAAAAAAATGAAAGCATTAGGATTTGAGGTAATGCATGTCTATGGTTTAACAGAAACATATGGACATGTTTTACAATGTGCTTGGAACGATGAATGGAATGGTTTTGAAGAAGACAAAATTAATGAAATTAAAGCAAGACAAGGTGTGAGATTTCCAAACACAGAAGGAGTGGTTGTTTTAGATCCAGAAACTATGAAACCCGTGCCTATGGATGGAGAAACCATTGGCGAGATAATGATCAAAGGTAATGTTGTTATGAAAGGGTATTTTAAAGACAAAGAGGCCACTGAAAAGGCTATGAAAGATGGATGGTTTCACTCTGGTGATTTGGCAGTTATTTATCCAGATGGATACATCAAGGTTAAAGATAGGTCGAAAGATATTATTATTTCAGGTGGAGAGAATATTTCTTCTATCGAAATCGAAAACACACTTTCTAAGCACCCAGCTGTTTCAATTGTTGCTGTAGTAGCAAAACCAGATGAGAAATGGGGAGAAGTTCCATGCGCATTTATAGAGAAAGTGGCAGATAAAGAGACAAATGAAAAAGAATTAATCGATTTTTGTAGAGAAACTCTAGCAGGGTTCAAAATTCCAAAAAAAATAGACTTCTGTGAACTTCCAAAAACATCAACAGGTAAAATCCAAAAATTTGAATTAAGAAAAAGAGCTAAGGAACTTACTTAGATTTCTTTCAAATAAACAACTTACTTTCTTTACAAATAGATAAAAAGATGACACTAAGCTAAAAAATGAAAAACTTTTCTATTGCAAAATCAAGAAGACTTAGAGGTACGCCTTATACATCAAGAATTGAAAAACAAGGTGTTACAGCTTACACAATATACAATCATATGTTGCTTCCTGCTGCATTTGGTTCTTTAGAAGACTCATATCATCATTTAAAAGAGCATGTTCAAGTTTGGGATGTGGCTGCTGAAAGACAAGTAGAGATTACTGGAAAAGATGCTGCAAAATTGGTTCAACTTATGACTTGTAGAGATCTTTCGAAATCAAAAGATGGAAGATGTTATTATTGTCCAATCATAGATGATAATGCTGGATTAATTAATGATCCAGTTGTTCTAAGATTTAATGAGAATAAATGGTGGGTT
This sequence comes from uncultured Pelagibacteraceae bacterium, assembly GCA_902599485.1. GTDB lineage: Bacteria > Pseudomonadota > Alphaproteobacteria > Pelagibacterales > Pelagibacteraceae > Pelagibacter. The sequence goes on from CACKFP010000023.1 coordinate 10,187, forward strand.
TCTATTGCAGATACGGATGTAATCTTATTTGCAAAAGGATTGGCAATTGGAAATAAATTTGATGTAAATATTATCGA
>CACKFP010000024.1 GCA_902599485.1 uncultured Pelagibacteraceae bacterium
TCAATATCAATAATCTCTCTTACCAAAATTTCATCGTTCTGAAGCTTTGTATTCCACTCAAAAAATTGTTGTGCAGTCATAGGGCTTTGAGATAACGCATTTAACATTACATCTTTCCCGGCCTCTATTCTTTTTGCAATTGCTATTTCCCCTTCTCGTGACAATAATTCTACACCACCCATCTCTCGAAGGTACATTCTGATAGGATCATCACTCTTCTCAAGTGTTTTTCCCTCGTCTTTAGATGACGCATCTTTTTTTCTTAATATTTTATAATCAGATTTTTTTTCAACCAGAACAATGCTTTCATTGAGAATGTGAATAAAAGCCTGAGCCAAATTTTCACTAGATAAGTTTCTTTTTCCAAGAGATTTATTTAGTTCTTCGTGCGTTATAAATCCTCTATGGATCCCTCGACCCATTAATCTCGCAAATGATTTTGTAATAATTCGTTCCACAATAAAAAGTTTGAAGGACTTATATAATGTCTATTACAAAAAAATCTATGTGATTTTTTTATTATTTAATTGATTTTTTGTAGTTTTTTTAACTCTTTTATCTCATTAAATGTAGTCTCGCTCATATCTTGAGAAAACTTTGATTCTAACTCACTTATTCTTTGCTCTAGCTCGTAATTCTTTAGATCTTGAATAATTTCTTCAAAAATTTCTAAAATTTTTTCATCATTATTTAAATTCTTCAAAATTATGTGTTTAACCGAAGCGTAATTCATAACTCTATCTATAAGGTTTTTATCTATATTTAATTTTGGAACATTTAAGTCAGATAAATTCTCTGACTGGTTTAAAATTTCATCATATAATTGCTTATTTTCATCACTATATAATTTAACATTATCAAGAAGGTGAAAATTTTCATTAACCAAATTTGGTTTATTGAGCAAAATATATAAAAATGAAAATTCTTTAATTTCAAAAGATTTTAAAGATTTTGTTTCATTGTAATAACTCTTAGTTTTGGCAAGAGACTTAGGAAATGATTTGTAATTTTTTCCAAATTTTGAATTGATATTTGGTGTTAACTCTGAAATTTTTTGAAGAAAATATTCTAGTGTATATTTTTTTACAAAGTTGTCTTTGATTTTCGATGCAATTTCCCTAAGTTTTTTCTCAAATATAGCTCTCGAGCTAGGGGTTTCATTTGTTTGACCTATATAATGCTCAAATATAAATTGATGTATAGGTATAGATCTCTGATTTGAAATTTCCAAAAACTTGTCTTTGCCGAATTTGTTTACATAATTATCTGGATCTAGATTATTTTCCAAAAGAAGAAATGAAATTTTTTTATCGGGTTTTAATTCATCAATGATATTTTCTGCAGCTCTTAATGCAGCTTTATAACCACTTTGATCGCCATCAAAGCATATAATGATATGATTATAGAATTGATTTAAAGTTTGTATCTGTTTGCTTGTTAAAGCGGTTCCCAAGTTTGCGACAGTATTTTCTATTCCATTTTTTGATAAACCAATAACATCCATGTATCCTTCAACTAAATATACATCTTCTAATTTATTTGATAACTTTCTTGCTTTATCAAGATTATATAAATTTGATCCTTTTTTAAAAAAAGGGGTTTCAGGGGAATTAATATATTTAGCTAAATTTTTATTGTCATCTATAATTCTTCCACCAAAACCTATAATATTTCCTGATATATTATTTATCGGAAAAATTATTCTGTTTCTGAATCTTGATACATATTTTTTGTTTTTCTCATCAAAATAAAATAGGCCTGTGTCCTTAATAGTTTCTTCATCAAAATCTTTTTTTAGAACTTCGTAATAATCTAAATCCTCTGTTACAAAACCAAGATTAAAATTTTTAACCTCATTACCAGACAGTCCTCTTTCTTTAAGATAATTTTTTGCTTTAACTGATTTTTGATTTTTAAATAACTCATTTTTATAAAATTCAGAAAAATTCTGATATATAGATTTATATATTTTCCATTTATACTCTCTTTCCACATCTTGTTTTGAAAATGTATAAGGTTGCATCCCTGCAAGATTTGAGAGCATTTTGACTGCTTCACCAAATCTGAGATTTTGAGTTTTCATTACAAAGTCAAAAATGTTTCCATGTTCGCTTGTGCTAAAACAATGGTAAAATTCTTTTTCATCATTGACTGTAAATGATGGAGTTTTCTCTGTTTTAAATGGAGACAAACCAACAAACTCTTTACCTCTTTTTTTTAGTTTAACAGTTTTAGAGACAACTGTTGAAACTTTTAATCTAGTTTTAATTTCGTCTAAATATTCTTTTGGATATTTCATTAGCCATTAAGTAAATTTTTGATGATCTGTCCTGCCTTAGAAAAATCAATTGTATCTGCATGGTTTTTTTTCAATTCACCCATGACTTTACCCATATCCTTAATTGAAGAGGCTCCAGAACTTTTTATAATTTCTTCACATATCTTTTTTATATCTGCCTCAGATAATTGCTTAGGCAAATATTCAGATAAAACATCAAGCTCTCCTTGTTCAATTTCTAGTAAATCCGATCTATTGTTTTTTTTATATATTTCAATTGATTCGGATCTTTGTTTAATCATTTTTTTTAAGAGTTTTTTAATATCATCATCGTCTGTCTCCTTTTTATTTGGACCAGACCTATTGTTAATATCTAAGTCCTTAACTCCAGACAAAATTAACCTGTAAGTTGATATCTTATTTTTATCTTTAGATTTTAGAGCATTTTTGTAATTGTTATCTATTTTATCTCTTAGAGACATACTAGAATGTACTTCATAGACAAAATTGTTCAAAAGAAAAAATTGTATTTTTAATAAATTATTATAGATCTGTTGCGGATAAATACGTTTTATTGTATTAACCTTTAACTTATGAGTTGTAATTGACTTTAAAACGAAAAAATAAAACCTCACACCTTTCAAAATTTAACACAGCTATTTTAGTTCTCGAGAATAAATCAGTCTTTAAAGGTATAGGGCTAGGATATTTAGGAGAAGCAACTGGAGAAGTATGCTTTAATACATCATTAACTGGTTATCAAGAAATCATGTCTGACCCATCTTATGCTGGGCAAATTATAAATTTTACATTTCCACATATTGGAAATGTGGGAGCTAACAATGAAGACATAGAGTCTGATAAAATATGGACAAGAGGAGTTATTTTTAATTCAGAGATAACAAGTCCTTCCAATTATAGGTCTATTCAAAATTTAGATAAATGGCTTAAAAAAAATAAAATAGTAGGCATAACTGGTCTTGATACTAGAAATTTAACAAATTTTATCAGGGATAAAGGTGCTCCAAAAGGAACGATATCTAATAACAAAAAAGGTGAATTTAATATTAATAAACTCATAAATAAATCAATTAAATGGCCTGGATTAAGCGGTATGGATCTAGCTCAAGAGGTTACAACAAAAAAAACTTATATTTGGAAAGGATATAAGACTTGGAAAAAAAATAAGGGTTTTGAAAAAAATAAAAAGAAAAAATTTAGGGTTGTTGCAATAGATTATGGAATTAAAAAAAATATACTTAGATATTTCTCTAATTTTGACTGCGAAGTTAAAGTTGTTTCCTGCAAAGAAAATGCAAATAAAATACTTAATCTAAAGCCTCATGGAATTTTTTTATCAAATGGTCCTGGGGATCCAGCCGCAACAGGAAAATATGCAATTAAAGTAGTAAAAAATTTAATAAAAGAAAATATTCCAATATTTGGAATATGTTTAGGTCATCAAATATTAGCTTTAGCTTTAGGTGCAAAAACTAAAAAAATGAAATTAGGGCATAGAGGTGCGAATCATCCAGTTAAAAATTTAATTACAAAGAAAGTTGAAATTACAAGTCAAAATCATGGATTTGAGGTTGTTAAAGAAAGCTTAAAAAAAAATACAGAAATAACTCATCTATCATTATTCGATAATTCTATAGAAGGAATTAGATTAAAAAATAAACCAGTTTTCTCAGTCCAGTATCATCCTGAGGCTAATCCTGGACCACAAGACAGTAAATATTTATTTAGTAATTTTATTAAAGACTTAAAAAAATATGCCAAAAAGAAAAGACATTAAAAAAATTTTAGTGATTGGAGCAGGTCCAATTATTATTGGTCAAGCATGCGAATTTGATTATTCGGGAACACAGGCATGCAAAGCCTTAAAAGATGAGGGTTATAAAGTAATATTAATCAACTCAAATCCAGCAACTATAATGACTGATCCTGGTGTTGCCGATAAAACTTATATCGAACCAATATCTTTGGAAGTGCTAGAGGAAGTCATAAAAAAGGAAAGGCCTGATGCTATTCTACCTACAATGGGCGGTCAAACAGCATTAAATCTTGCAATTAATGCAGAGAAAATTGGTTTGCTAAGAAAGTATAAAATTGAACTTATCGGAGCAAACTCCAAGGCTATAGCAAATGCTGAGGATAGAAAAAAATTCAGAAAGAATATGTCTGATATTGGTATTGATTTACCAAAATCAGAAGTTCTTAATAAATTTTCAAACGCGAAAAAATGTTTAAACAAAATTGGTCTTCCTGCAATTATAAGACCTTCATTTACTTTGGGGGGATTAGGTGGAGGAATAGCCAGAACATCAAAAGATTTTTTTAAAATTGTTAAAGAAGGAATGAACGAGTCTCCTCAAAATCAGGTTTTGGTTGAAGAATGTTTAGATGGATGGAAAGAATTTGAGATGGAGGTTGTGAGAGATAGAAATGATAATTGTATAATTATATGTTCAATAGAAAATGTTGATCCAATGGGAACTCATACCGGTGATTCTGTTACAATAGCTCCAGCATTAACACTTACAGATAAAGAGTATCAAATAATGAGAAATGCATCTATTGCATGCTTAAGAAAAATAGGTGTTGAAACGGGAGGTTCAAATGTTCAATTCGCCATAAATCCAAAAAATGGGAGAATGGTAATTATTGAAATGAACCCAAGAGTTTCAAGATCATCTGCACTAGCTTCAAAAGCAACAGGTTTTCCAATAGCAAAAGTAGCTGCAAAATTAGCAGTTGGTTATACTCTTGATGAACTACAAAATGAAATAACTAAAGTAACACCAGCTTCTTTTGAACCAACAATCGATTATGTTGTAACAAAAATTCCAAGGTTCACGTTTGAAAAATTTTCTGACACAGAAGCAATTTTAGGGACATCCATGAGATCAGTTGGTGAAGCTATGGCAATTGGAAGAAACTTCAAAGAATCTTTTCAAAAGGCCCTGGTTTCACTTGAAACTGGTTTATCAGGATTAGATAATATTTTTAAATATTCAAAAAAAGAAATCCTAAAAAAATTAAAAATCAATATTCCAAACAAATTGCTTCTGATTGCTGAGGCTTTTAGAAAAAAAATATCTTTAGATGTTGTTTATAAATTATCAAAAGTAGATCCTTGGTTTTTAAATCAAATTAAGGAAATAGTTGATGAAGAAAAAATACTTAATTCAAAAGGACTGCCCAAAACTTTTGAGGAATTTAATAGAATAAAATCAATAGGCTTTTCTGACAAAAAGATCTCACAATTGACTGGTCAAAAAGAAACAATCGTCAAATCAAGAAGAAAAGCGCTAAAAGTTATGCCTGTTTTTAAAAAAGTTGATACCTGTGCTGCTGAATTCAAATCTTTCACACCTTATATGTATTCTACGTATCAAAGAAATTTTTCTATTAAAACAGAATGTGAAGCTGAGCCAAGCAATAAAAAGAAAATAATAATTTTAGGTGGAGGACCAAATAGAATTGGCCAAGGTATAGAGTTTGATTATTGCTGTTGTCAGGCTAGTTTTTCTTTAAAAGAAGCAGGTTTTGAAACAATAATGATAAATTGTAACCCGGAAACAGTTTCTACAGATTATGATACAAGCGATAGATTATATTTTGAGCCTTTAATTGAAGAGTATGTTGAGAATATAATTTTAAAAGAAAAATCAAAAGGAAATCTAATTGGGATTATTGCACAATTTGGAGGCCAAACACCTATCAAATTAGCTAAATTTTTAGATGAAAATAAATTACCTATTTTAGGGACACAATATAAATCGATTGATCTTGCAGAAGATAGAGACAGATTTAGAGAGTTGCTTATAAAGCTTAAATTAAAACAAGCTGAAAGTGGAATAGCCTACAAATTCGATCAAGCTGTTAATGTTGCTGAACAAATTGGATTACCTGTAGTTGTTAGACCTTCTTATGTTTTAGGTGGAAGAGCTATGGAAATTGTTCATGACAAAAGTCAATTGAAACAATTTATAAATGAAGCCTTCAAAGCATCAGAACAAAATCCAATCTTAATTGATAAATTTATCGACAATGCAATGGAAGTAGATGTAGATGCAATTTCTGACGGAAAAGACGTTTATGTTGCTGGAATAATGCAACATATTGAAGAAGCCGGGATTCATTCTGGAGACTCTGCTTGTTGCTTGCCGCCGGTATCAATAAAGGCAAATCTTTTAAGAGAACTTAAAATACAAACAAGAAAATTAGCTCTGGCGTTAAAAGTTAAAGGATTTTTAAATATTCAATTTGCAATTAAAAATGATGAAATTTTTGTCATTGAAGTTAATCCTAGAGCAAGCAGAACTGTACCCTTTGTTTCAAAAGCAAACGGTATTCCACTTGCAAAAATTGCATCAAGAATAATGTCGGGGGAAAAATTAAGTAAGTATAAATTAAAATACAAAACCAATAAAAAATTTGCTGTTAAGGAAGCAGTATTTCCATTCAATAAATTTCCAGATAGTGATTTATTACTTGGCCCTGAGATGAAGTCTACTGGTGAGGTAATGGGTTTTGATGATGATTTTGGAATGGCTGTTGCAAAAAGTCAAATTGCTGCTTCTAATTCATTGCCAACTAAAGGAATGGCATTCTTATCAGTAAAAGACTCTCACAAGCAAGAAATAATAGGTGTTGCACAAAGATTAATAAAACTTGGATTCACACTTTCTGCGACCAAAGGAACGTCAGAGATTCTAAATCAAAATGGAATGAAATGTAAAAAAATTAATAAAGTGAGTAGTGGTAGACCACATATAGTAGATGTTTTAAATTCTAAAAAAATATCTTTGGTAATAAATACTGGAGGTGGAAATTCTGAACACAGGATTAGTGATGCTAGAGCATTAAGAAGAGGAACTCTTGCAAACAAAATTCCTTATTGTACGAATATGTCTACAGCCTATTCATTCTTAGAAGCAATAAAATCATTAAAAACAACCAAGTTAAGAGTAAAATCTCTGCAAGATAATTAATTTTAATTGACTTTCCAATCTGTCTCAAATGTAACATAATTTACTTGAAGACATCTTCTCTCTTTTACTATTTCTTTTTTTTCCATACCGTGCCAAGTGTTAGGGCCACTTGAAAAGAAATAGCCATAATTATCCTTATAAGGAACAGTTTTTGCTAATTTTAGATTTTCATCATAAAAATCTGTACCTAAATCTTCTTTTTCATTATGCTTATTTACGAATAATAAACATGACATCAGTTTCTCTTTAATATCGCAATGTGGTTTTAACCAGAATCCTTTTCTATCACAGATAACCTCGACTCTTACATATGAATTTGAAAGATCTTTATTTATCATTTCAGAAATTTTTTTATAAGTTGATGGATTTTGAAGTTCTTTAATAAATTCAACAAGATTAGGAAATTGATTTGAGTTTTCTTTGGTCACAAAACATCTAAATTTTAGTGCCTTGCCTCCGCCTGATATACCTTCTCTAAACTTACCTTCACCTCCATCAATTGCTCTAGTACCATCGTAGTTTAAATTATGTTCTATCGGATTAGCTATATCAGCGTTTATAATTTCCTGAACTTGGCCGTCAGTTAGTGGTTGATTTAATTCCCAATGTTCAAAAGGAATTTTGTGATTTGACGAATTTTTTAATATTGAATTTAAAAATGCCATTATAATTGAATTTTATCTTTAATGATATTTGCTACTCTATTCGTTTCATCTAATTTTTCATAGTTCCAATTTTCTAATTTTTCTCCTAATTCTCTAACAATTTTCATTTCTTGAAATAATTTTCTAAAATTTTTAAATCTTTTATCGCTTTTTTTAGGTGGAATAGTGGCAATATAAATTGGCTTGCCTGTTAAAGCTGCCTCTGAAATCATAGAGCTTGAATCGCACGTAATAACTATATGTTTTGATATTGCAAGCGCACTTAAATAGGCCTTTTTATCAACACCATCTAATACTAAATGATCGTTTCCAAAATATATTTTTGCATGTTCTATAGTTCCCTTTGGCGTTCTCATAGAAGGGATGACTACTAAATTAAGATTATTTTCTTTAACTAAATAATTTACTTTTGAAAAAATTTCTTGGATATTTCTATCTGAATAATCATAATACTGGGTAGGACCACCAATTATTAAAGAAATTATATTTTTATCACTCAATTTGCTTGAAATACTAAACAAATATTCTTTGTCTTTTTCAATTTCTTCACTTGTTAAATAATGAATAGCTCCTTTTGTTTTTAATACATTATCTCCATCAAGATTATCGTGCTCTGGCACTACAACTAGATCAAAATTATCAAGTTTTATCTTTGGGTTTTGAATATGAATGTTAAATACTTTTTTCTTTGAATTTTTTTTTAAGAATAATGATGGAATAATACTTTTTCTTCCACATGAAATTATTAAATCAACATCTTCATATTCAATTTTTTTAAAAACTGAGTCGGATATTGGAGTGAATTTCGGCGGTATAACTTTCCAGAAACCTTTTGTTTCAACTGTGTGGTGAGAATAATTTATATCTAAAGCTTTAGCCAAACCTTCTACTTGGCTAATCATCCCATGCATACCTTCTGTTAATAATATACCTTTCAATTTAGTCATTAATCATTATATAGCTTTCATATGAGTGAAAATCCAACTAAACACACAAAAGTGTTAATAATTGGGTCAGGTCCAGCTGGATATACAGCAGCAATTTATGCTGCAAGAGCAATGTTAAAACCAATATTAGTTCATGGTATGGAACCTGGTGGCCAATTAACAACAACAACTGATGTTGAAAATTTTCCTGGATTTAAAGATGTAATACAAGGGCCATGGCTTATGGATCAAATGAAAGGTCAGGCAGAAGTAGTTGGAACTGAAATGATACAAGATCATATTGCATCAGTGGACTTAAAATCTAAGCCATTTAAAGCTGTTGGAGATAGTGGCCAAATTTATGAAGCAGACTCAATAATTATTTCAACAGGAGCTCAAGCTAGATGGTTAAATATTGACTCAGAACAAAGCTTCAGAGGTTTTGGTGTATCTGCATGTGCAACATGTGATGGATTTTTCTTTAAAGACAAAACTGTAGCAGTTGTTGGAGGTGGAAATGCTGCGGTCGAAGAAGCTATGTTTTTAACAAAATTTGCCTCAAAGGTTCAGCTTATACACAGAAGAGATAGTTTGAGAGCAGAAAAATTACTTCAAAAGAAATTAATGGAAAATAAAAAAATTGAAATAATTTGGGACTCTGTTGTTGATGAAGTTATTGGGGATAATGATCCTAAAAATGTAACTGGATTAAAAATTAAAAATGTTAAAACAAATAAAGTAGATGAACTAAAAATCGATGGATTATTTATAGCTATAGGACATGATCCAGCAACTTCATTATTTAAAGATCAGTTAGAAATGGATAAAGAAGGATATTTAGTTACAAAGAATGATTCGACAGAAACCAATATTCCAGGTGTATTCGCCGCTGGAGATGTAAAAGATAAAATATTTAGACAAGCAGTAACAGCCGCTGGAATGGGATGTATGGCCGCTTTAGAGGCGGAAAAGTTTCTTTCCCACGATTGATTATATTCCAATAAAATTGATCTAGAATAAATATTTGAATTAAAATATAAATTAATTAGATGGAAAATATCGTAAAACAAATCCAGCTTGTCGCTTTAGTAATCATTTTAGTTAGTACAGTGATTGCTTTTGGACAAGAGATGTATCAGATGATACTCGT
>CACKFP010000025.1 GCA_902599485.1 uncultured Pelagibacteraceae bacterium
CGGTAGGTGCTTCAAATCAAAACACTTGGCTTATGTTACTTAAAGCAATTGGTCGTGAAGATTTGCAAGAAAATGAAAAGTTTTCATCTAACTTAAATAGAAAACAAAATTTAAAAGAATTAGTTGATATTCTTAATGAAGAACTAATTAAAAAAACTTCTAGTGAATGGTTAAAAATCTTTGATGATAATGGATTACCATGTGGACCTATTAACTCGATAACAGACATGTTTAAAGATCCTCAAACAATTGAAAGAGAAATGGTTATAGAGGTAGATAATAAAAAAGCTGGTAAAAGTAGGGCTATTGGTATGCCAATTAAATTTTCAAAAAGTAAAACAGAAAAATCAAAAGGTGCTCCAAATTTAGGAGAACATACTAAAGAGGTTATGCAAATTTTTGGTTATAAAGATGACCAGATTGAAGATTTTTATAACAGAAAAGTAATTCTTTAATTAACAGTTTCAAAAATTTTAAATAATAATTCTGAGACATGCTTACCTTTTTTCTCAGATAAATCAGATATTTGATGTCTGCAGCTCGTACCATTTGCAACTATAAAATCTTTTTCACTACTATTATTGATTGCGGGTATCAATGAAAGATTAGCCATTTTTTTTGATACTTCATAAGTCTTACTGTCATATCCAAATGAACCAGCCATTCCACAACAACTAGACTCTATCATTTTATTATTAATATTTAATTCTGATAAAAGATTAGTTAGACCCTTCATTCTATCTTGTGATTTTTGATGACAGTGCCCGTGAATTAATACATTTTGATCAAACTTATTAGCTTTAATATTATTGTTATTTCTTATTTGTTCTAAAATAAATTCCTCAAGTAGATAAAATTTATTTTGAATTTTTTCTCTATTATTAACATTCTTTAAAGTCTGATACTCATCGTTAAATGTTAATAAACAGGATGGTTCAATACCTACAACTGGTAAATCTACATAATTATTTTGTATAACGTAATCATTAAATCTATTTAGCTCTTCAGAGGCCTTGTCTAATTGACCGTAAGATATATAAGTTCTACCACAACAAAGGGGTCTCTTTAATTTATCTTTACCAAAACTTGGAATAACTGCCTGATAACCAAATTTATTTAGTACTTTAATTGCATAAACTAAATTTTCATTTTCAAAATTAATATTAAATGTATCTGCAAACAGAATTACTTTATTTTCTGATACTGTCTGACTGTTGTAAATTTCTCTTAATGCATTCTGGTTTTGAACTTCAGGCATAGATCTTGCTGTTGCAAAGCCAAACTTTTCAACAATTGTTGAGATTAATGGTATATTTTTGATCTTATTGAATATAGGAGCAACAATCTTTAATAACCAAATAAGTCTTGGCATGTCTGAGATAACTCTATCTTTAATACGCATACTAAATTTTTTATAATAATGAGAAAGAAACTCAGATTTCATCTTAGCCATATCAACCGACATAGGGCATTCTCTTTGACAAGCTTTACAGCTGACACATAACTCCATAGTTGCATACATTTCTTTTGATGCAAATGAACCTTCTGGAAGTTGATTAGATAAAGCTAATCTTAAAGTATTTGCTCTACCTCTGACTAAATCTTTTTCTTCTTTAGTTACTCTATATGATGGACACATCACACCAGAATCTAATTTTCTACAAGCTCCATTGTTATTACACATCTCAACAGCATCAGAGAATTGACCCCAATTAGACCAATCGTAATGTGTATCTATATTTTCTGCTTGATAACCTGATTTGTATCTCATTAAAGATCTATCGTTTGATTTAAACGGTCGAACGATTTTACCAGGATTTAAAAGGTTTTTACTATCGAATGTATCTTTTATTTCTTCAAAGGCATTTGTGATTTTTTTTCCAAACATCATCTCATGAAATTCTGATCTAACAATTCCATCACCATGCTCACCAGAATGAGAACCTTTATAATCTTTAACCATTTCAAAAGCCTCTTCAGATATAGATCTCATGTTTTGTATATCTTTATCAGATTTCATATTTAAAACTGGTCTTACGTGAAGAGTTCCAACAGATGCATGAGCATAAAACATTCCACTGGTTCCATATTTTTTAAATATTTCTTTTAATCTAGCTGTGTAGTCAGCTAAGTGTTCTAAAGAAACTGCACAATCTTCAATGAAGGCAACTGGTTTTCTATCACCTTTCATTGACATCAAAATATTTAATCCAGCTTTTCTTATTTCAAAAACTTCTTTCTGCTCTGATAAATCTGAATAATATGAAAACTGATTTTTTTTGTTTTGATTTAAAACTAAATATTCTAGATCCTTTATTTTTTTTTCATATACACTTTTCTCGCTATCAATAAATTCTACCATCAAAACAGCTTCAGGATTTCCTTTGATGTATTTTTTTATACCCCCAGCATACATTGGGATTTCTTTCGCTAAATTTAATAAATTTTGGTCCATCAACTCAACGCAAGTTGGTTTTAATTTTACAATTTCTTTTGATAATTCCATTGCTTGATGAAAATTATCAAAGTAGCAGACTCCCAAAATTTTATTCTTTGGTATTTCAGATAGTTTTAATTTTATTTTATTAAATAAAGATAATGTTCCTTCAGAACCAACAAGAAGATTTGATGAGTTGAAGCCTTCAGGATCAATTAAATCAATGTTATATCCTCCAACTCTTCTTTGTGTTGTTGGCCAATTCGCATCAATTTCGCTTCCAACCTGTTGTCTTACATCGATAAATTTATCTATGATTTTATACAGTCTATCTTGATTGTTTTTTGTGGCTAAATAATTCTTATTTATTTGATCAAAATTAAATATAGAGCCATCATCTAATATTGCTTCAATAGCTAATACATTATGAACCATGTTGCCATAATATAAAGATCTTGATCCACAAGAATTGTTAGCTGACATTCCTCCGATAGTTGCTCTACTACTTGTTGAAACGTCTACTGGAAACCAAAGTCCATGAGGCTTCAAATAAGCATTTAGATGATCTAATACGACACCTGGTTGAACCCATACATATTTTTCTTCAACGTTAAGTTCTAGAATTTTGTTTTGATGTTTGCTGTAATCTAGTACAACACTTTCGCCAACAGTCTGACCACATTGAGAACTTCCACCTCCTCTAGCTAATAGAGGTACAGAATTCTTTTGTGAATACTCCATTAAACTTAAAACATCATTCGTATCTTTTGGAAGAACTACACCAAGAGGTTTAATTTGATACACAGAAGCATCGGTACTGTATCTTCCACGTGAGAATTCATCGAATAAAGTTTTTCCATCAACTTTACTGCTAATTTCTTTACCAATTTTTTGTATCTGATCTGAATTAAACCGCATAAAACTTAATTAAAGGTTTATTTATTTTTGTAAACCAGTTTACCGAACTTTTTTAACGCGGCCTCTGAAATCTCTAAACCTAAACCAGGTTTTTCATTTAAATGTATCCATCCATCACTCATTTTGTGTGGATTTTCAAATAATTGAGCTTGAAGAGGATCTCTTTCATCATCAAATGACTCAACAATTCTCCCAGCTGGAGTTGATGCTACTAACGGAGCATGAATATAACAATCATGATGTGGAGCTACATCTATATGATTTAATTCACATAATGCGGAAAGTTTTTTTCCATTAGTAAAACCTCCAAACATTGTGCAATCAAATTGCAAAATTTGTATTGCATCTTCTTCAATCATGGACCTACATCCAAAAATAGTTATTTCACTTTCACCACCTGATAATGGAATTTTAGTTTGTTTTGATAAAAGTTTTAAAGTTCTTCTATCATCTTCCCATCTAACAGGTTCTTCAATCCATGTAGGATTAAATCTCTCAAATTCTTTTACACCTTCAATAGCAGTTTTTAGATCCCATGCTCTATTAACATCAATCATTAAACCTTTTTGATCTCCAATTTCATCTCTAATGATTTCTAATCTCTTAGCATCTTCTTTGATACTAAGTCCCCCAACTTTAACTTTAAAACTTTGATGACCAACATTTAATAATTTTTTTATTTCATCTCTTAGTTCTTTTTCTCCTTTACCATCTCTGTAGTAAGCACATGTAACATAAACAGGAATTTTATTTCTGTATCCTCCAAATAATTTGTACAACGGGATATTTGATGCCTTTCCTATTAAATCCCAACAAGCAATATCTAAAGCTGCTGAAATTCTGATTAATGATTCTCTGCTCCAACCTTTTTCACTACTGGTTCGAGTATCAGTTAATTTAAAAATTTTTTCATAAATTTTTTCAGGGCAAAACGGATCTTCTCCAATTATTAAATCTTGTAGGCCATTTGAAAATGGTTTGATGATAGGAGCTATATCAGTATAGCTTGTTGCTAAACCAAAGCCTGAATGACCGTCTTTCGTTTTAATTTTAATCAAGAGTTCATTAGCTGTTGGCACAATGAAATGACTAACCCAATGTGGCTTTACTTCATCTGGATTATTAAGAACATAAACCTCTAAGCTATCGATTAAATTACTACTATTTGTCATACATTATAAATTTGCTTATATAATTTCTTTAGCATATACAGCGGTATGGCAATTTCAAATAATATAAGACCTGGTCGACATTTTTTACAAATTCCAGGACCAACAAATGTTCCAGATAGAGTTCTAAGAGCTATGGATTATCCTACTATTGATCATAGAGGACCAGACTTTGCTGAATTAGGATTAAGAGTTTTAGATCGAATAAAATTAATTTTTAAAACTTCAGAACCTGTAATAATTTTTCCAGCTTCAGGAACAGGAGCTTGGGAAGCTGCACTTGTAAATACTTTAAGTGCTGGTGATAAAATCTTGATGTTTGAAACTGGACATTTCTCAACTCTTTGGTGGGATATTGCTCAAAAATTTAAAATTGAAGTAGACTTTGTTGAAGGTGATTGGAGAACAGGTGTTGATCCAAACATCGTTGAACAAAAACTAAAAGAGGACAAAGATAAAAAAATTAAAGCAGTTTGTGCTGTACATAATGAAACTTCTACTGGTGTTACAAGTAGAATTGGAGAAATTAGAAAAGCTATGGATAATGCGGAACATCCAGCTTTATTATTTGTTGATACGATATCTTCATTAGGTTCTATTGATTATAGACATGAAGAGTGGAAAGTTGATGTAACTGTTGGTGGTTCTCAAAAAGGATTGCTATTACCGCCAGGACTCTCTTTTAATGCAATAAGTTCTAAAGCTTTAGAGGCATATAAAACATCTGAATTACCAAAATCTTACTGGGATTGGGGCCCGATGTTAGAAAACAATAAAAAAGGTTACTTTCATTACACACCTGCAACAAATTTATTCTATGGCTTGGATGAAGCAATCAATATGCTTACAGAAGAAGGTTTAGATAATGTTTTTAAAAGACACAAAAGATTTGCAGAAGCTACAAGAGTTGCAGTTAACTCGTGGGGATTAGAAATACTTTGTAAAAATCCAGAAGAATACTCAGACTCATTAACAGCTGTAATGGTTCCAGATGGTCATGATGCTGATTTTTTAAGAAAAACTATTTTAGATCACTATAATATGTCATTGGGAACAGGACTTGCAAAAGTTGCTGGTAAAATTTTTAGAATTGGTCACTTAGGCGATTTTAACGAACTAATGTTAGCTGGAACGTTGGCAGGTGTTGAAATGGGTTTAATGAAATCTAAAATACCTTATAAAAAAGGTGGAATACTTAAAGCACTTGAGTATCTTTGTTAATCAATCAAGTTACAAATCATGCTTGATTTTTGCATTATAGGATCAGGAATTTCAGGATCAACGGTCGCGAACTTATTAAATAAAAAATATTCTGTTGCAGTTTATGACAAAGCAAGGGGTTATGGTGGCAGAAGTTCATTTAAAAAATATAAAGATAAAGTCGGATTTGATCACGGACTTCAATATATCTCTCCAAAGTCCACAAAATTTAAAACATTTACTAATCAACTTATTAAGAAAAAAGTTTTAAAAAAGTGGGGAGGAAACCATCAATTTCTTCACAAAACGGTTAAAGAAATTAAAAATCATTTAAAATTAATTGGAACAAAAGGAAACAACTCTATTAGCAAACACTTGCTTAAGAAAATTAAATGTAATTTTGAACATGAGCTAATAAATATAAAGAGATTAAATGATCATTGGGAATTAACATTCAAAAATGATGTAAAACAAAAATGTAAAAACCTTGTTTTGACCTGTCCATTTCCCCAAAGTAAGAAATTAGGACAAAAATACTTAAATAAATCTTATTTAAATCAAAAAGTTAAGATGGATGCCAATTTAACTGTTATGATTGTTACAAATAAGCTTAAGCAATCTAATAGTAGTTACTTTTTCAATGATGAAATGCTTGGTTGGGCTGCATACGAAAATAGCAAGAAAAGATTTAATTATAAATATGATTTATGGACACTTCAAAGCACATACAAATACGGCAATAAATTCACGAAAGATTATAGAAATAAAAGAAAATACTATACAAACCAGCTTGTAAAAAAATTTGAGAAATTAACAAAGTTAAAAATCAAAAAAATTCATCACTCAAGAATTCATGGCTGGATGTATTCATCGAATTCAAAGCCACTTAAACAATTATCTTTATGGAATAAGTCTTTAAAATTAGGTTTATGTGGTGATTATTTTGGAGGACCAAGATTAGAAAATGGTTGGTTGAGTGCACGAGACTTATTTAAAAAAATACCATAAATTAGCCTTATGAAAAGTAATGGTTTCACATTAATAGAACTCTTAGTTGTTGTAGCAATTATAGGCATCTTAGCTGCGGTTGGGGTAGTAGCTTATAGTGGGTATACAAGTGGTGCTAAAAAAAAGACAACAATTGCAAATCACAAACTAATTGTGAAGTATATACAAAATGAATGGGCCAAATGTGAAATAGGAGAAACTTCGGTGATGCCTTTAAATGGAACAAATCAATATAATTGTAGCTCAAATATAGCAGATCCACATTTAGTAAAAGCAGCAAGGAAAGTTTTAAATACTACTATCACTGATGTTTATGGAGATACCGATATATATTTAGGGACTTTTTATAAATGTTATGATACTGGCTCATCAAAGATGGAAAACCAAGGTCAACACGCAATTGCCCAAGGGTGGAATGGGTCTGTAGGAAAATATTTTGCTTACGTATATACATGTGTTGAAAATTCTGGAACACCTTTAATAACAAATATACAATTAAATTAAAATGAAAGTTATATTTTTAATAATAATTTTAATTTTTTTTACATCAAATAGCTATTCCAAAAATACTGATATCATCCATGATTTTAAAATTACATTTGATTGTAAATTAGAAAAAATAATGATCAAAAATAAAGATTTTAATTATCAAACTTTTACTGCAGATAATATTGAAGTTGATAAAAACAAAGTATTAAAAGTTATTGCAGCACAACCAAGCAAACTTACTATTAATGGTTTATCAGAATTTATTGATACTTATTCAGATATTAGTAAAGATGATGTCAGAATTGCTAAAAACGACACCATTTTATTTAAAAATATTGATAAAGAAAAAAAATACTCGGAATCAGTATTTTTAAATCGATCAACTGGTGAATTAATTCACGAAGTTACAAAAAATATGAATACCAAAGACAATGAAAAATATATTTCTTTCTTTGGTTGCACTAAAGAATTATAGCTCAACACCAACCATCTTTCGCAATTAATACTGGATAGTATTCTTTGTGTGTCTTTATCCAAAGCGCAATTTGTTTTTTTGATGAATCTTTAGGGCATACAGTTTCGTCAAATCTCATTCGTCCATCTCTGTCATTAGCACCATTTCTTGCTGTATAAACTACTGGATCACTGTCTCCATATGGATTTTTCCAACCAAGATCTAAAAAATGATTAATGAATACATCATTCATGTTATTTATATTTCCAGAGTTATTTACAATATTACAGTTTATAGATCTTTTATTACTTAGCTTTAAAGCTCCGCCACCTTGCACATCACACAAACCTAAAGAATTTTTTATAAATTTAATCGCTGTTTGATGCTGCGCTAAAGCTGCGTTTCTTTTTGTACTTTGTGTGTAACCACTGTATGCAACTACTCCTACTGCCGCCAAGATACCGATAATCGCAACGACTACTAATAGCTCTATCAATGTAAAACCTTTATTATTCATAATTTTTATAAAACCACTAAGTCTAATTTTTGATTACCTAATCTTTCATTACCTTTTTCAGTAACAAGATAAGTTTCTCCTAAATTCATGGCTAATTGATTTTCAGAGTCCATCAATATCATATGCATAAAGAAAATATTTCCTGGTTGGATCTCATATGGATTTCCTGTGTAAAGCATTGGCCAATCCATCCAATTTGGAGAAAAAGTTGCACCTAAAGAATATCCACATGCATTCATTCTTGAATTTTTAAATCCATGATCATCAAAAGTTTTTGCATGAACATCAAAAACTTCTCCTATTTTATTTCCAGGCTTTAATTTATTTTCACAATTTGTAAGAGCTTCAACGCATGCTTCATGCATTTTATGATGTTTTGGATCTGCTTTTCCTATTGGTATTGTTCTAAACATTGCTGAATGATAGTGCCTATAGGTTCCAGCCCATTCAATGGTTAACTGATCTTGATTATTAAGTATTTGTTTTTCTGCTTGATATCGACAGAGTAGGGCATTCTTTCCAGACCCTATAATAAATTCATTAGCAGGATAATCTCCACCTCCTTCAAATATAACTCTATTCATTTCAGCTAAAATTTTTGACTCACTTACTCCAGCTTTTGCATGCTTCCAAACTTCATCCAAAGCCTTGTCAGCTAAATTTGCTGCTTTTTTTACATAACTAATTTCTTCATTAGATTTAATTACTCTTAGTTTTGTGATTAATTCTGATTTATCCTCAATTGAGCAATAGTTTTGTAATACTGTGTTAAGTCTTAATGCATTTCTTCCTGTTAGACCGTAGGCTTCATACTCAACACCAATTTTTTTACCTTTTAAATTTAATTCATCTAAAATTATTTTGAGATCATCAGCAGGATTAGCACCATTTTTATCAACCCAAATTCTAATATCACTTATATTTGAAGTGTTTTGAGCTTGTCTTAAATCAGGGGCTCTAGTTAATAATATTAAATTACCTTTTTGATCTAAAATTAATGCTTGAAAAAAAACATATCCGAAAGTGTCGTAACCAGTGAGCCAATACATAGACTCTTGTCTAAACATGATAAGAGCATCTATGCGCTCATTTTTCATAGAATTAAGTGTTTTTTCTTTTCTATTACAGAATTCTTCTTTACTAAAATGAAGACCCATTAACGAATGTTAACACTAACAGAACCAATTTTATCAACTGTTCCTTTGTATATTCCTTTTCCTTTAAATGGAACCACTCCCACAGTTGAGCCTGTGAAAACATAAAAATCTTTGTTTAATTTTATCTTTTCTTTCTTAACTTTATTTAAAACAAATCTTAAAGAATTTAATGGATTAATATAAACAATATTTGTGTTTCCACTTACTTTTACTCCATTTTTTTTACTTACTAATGAAGTTTTTAAATTATTTAAATTTAATTTTTTAAATTTTGTTTTTCTTCCGACAACAAATTTGATGTTAAATCCAAAATCCCCACAAATATCTCCTAAATATGTAAATTTCTTGTTTCTTTGTCTAAATCCAACAATTTCAAAACAAGGACCCATAAACTTAATAAATTTAGTTACATTTGATTTTGTAACCTTTCCTTTAAAATCAAAGAAAGATTTCTTAATAAAATAATAAACTTCAACTTCTATACCTTTAGTATGCTGGTTTATTTTTACATTTTGACCTGATTTAACTAATCTTTTTTTAAATACTTTTGCTGTAAAAGGTTCTTTTTCCTTTAATTTTTTTAAAGCTTGAATTCCAGTTCCACCTGCT
>CACKFP010000026.1 GCA_902599485.1 uncultured Pelagibacteraceae bacterium
TCCCATAAAAACCCAAATTTAGGATAATATGGTTTATGTTTTTATCAACCTACGAAAACAAATTGGACAAAAAGGGAAGGGTTTCAGTGCCTGCGTCTTATAGATCGTATTTATCAAACATCGGCTACAATGGAATAATTTGTTATCCATCATTTAACAATCTATGTATTGAAGCATGGCCACAAGATAGAATTGAAAAAATATCAAATGCAATAGACTCATTAAATCCATTTGAAGAAAAGAAAGATTATTTTGCAACATCTATATTATCAGAAAGTATAAATTTACAATTTGATAGTGAGGGCAGAGTTCAAATAACGACAAAATTATTAAAACATGCAAGAATTAAAAATAGCATGTTATTTGTTGGTCAAGGCAAAACATTTCAAATCTGGGAACCAACACTCTTTGAAAAATTTAGGGCAAACGCAAGAAAAAAATCAAATATAAATAGAGCAAGTCTTAAATGGGAAAAACAATTTAACAACTAAAAGGGGAGAAAATGACAATAAACTTTAAAACGCCAGATATCAAAGAGCTTAAACCAAGAATTCTTGTATTAGGAGTAGGAGGAGCTGGAGGAAATGCAATAAATGGAATGATTGATGCTGGCCTTCAAGGCGTTGAGTTTATTGCAGTTAATACAGATGCTCAAGATTTAAGATTAAGTAAGGCACAAACAAAAATACAGATGGGTTTAAATTTAACCAAAGGACTTGGAGCAGGTGCAAAATTAGATATTGGTCAAGCTGCTGCAGATGAGTCGTTAAATGAAATTGTAAATATATTACAAGGCGCAAATATGGTTTTTATAACAGCTGGAATGGGTGGTGGAACCGGAACAGGTTCTGCACATGTAATAGCAAGAGCTGCAAAAGAGCTAAATATATTAACAGTTGGCGTTATAACCCTACCATTTTTGTACGAAGGTCCTTCAAGAATGAGAAAAGCACAGCAAGGTTTAGAGGAACTCCGAAAACATGTTGATACTATTATAGTTGTTCCAAATCAAAATTTATTTAAGATTGCAAGTGAACAAACAACTTTTGAAGAATCTTTTGCTTTATCAAACGATGTTTTACTTCATGGTGTTCAAAGTATAACTGATTTAATGGTTAGACCTGGACTTATTAACTTAGATTTTGCTGATGTTGAAACTGTTATGAGTTCAATGGGCAAAGCTATGATGGGCACTGGTCAAGCTGAAGGAGAAGGTAGAGCAGTCAAAGCTGCTGAGTCAGCAATTAATAATCCATTGATTGACGATTATTCTTTAAAAGGGGCAAAAGGACTTTTAGTTAATATCACAGGAGGTAAAGATTTAAAATTATTTGAAGTAGATGAAGCTGTGAATAAAGTAAGAGCCGAAGTCGATCCAGAGGCAGAATTAATTATAGGAGCTATAACTGATGATAATTTGGATGGATTAATGAGAGTTTCAATTGTTGCTACAGCTTTAGATGGACAACAACCTGAACCAAAATCAGTTATAAATATGGTTCATAGGATTCAAAATAGAAATCCAGGTTATTCAGAGTTTTCAAATTCTGGATCAACTCAATCATTTCAATTTACAAACAATACTAATTCAATAATTACCAACGGTGCAAATGCACTCAAAATTGATGAAGATGTAAAAAATGAAGAATTGGGTTCTAGTAATTTAGATAGTAGTGATCTTAGTGAAACATCAAATACTTTAGTTAGTGAGTCTTTAGAACAAAACGAACTTTCTTCTACAGTTCAAAAAGACACTAATTTTGATACCAAAATAGAAGAGCAAGTATCTGAAAATAATGGTTTAGAGAATTTTGAGTTGAGCGAAGATGATACTCCTGAATTATTTAATTCCGATGCTGACGAAGCGTTGCCAACTTCATTGGAAGAAGTTAACTCAGATGAAGAAGAGGATTTAGAAATACCTGCATTTTTGAGAAGACAAAAGAATTAATGGTCTTCAAAAAAATAAATGAATGCCACCATAAATCTGGAAAAACATTTTCCAGTATTACTAAACGAATTAGTTAGTATTATTTCCCCTCTTTATGGTGGCACATTTATTGATTGCACTTTTGGTGCGGGGGGCTATTCAAAAAAAATATTAGAAAATAATTTAAATAATGTTATAGCAATTGATAGGGATAATTCCGTTAATAGTATTGCTAGTAAGTTTCAAAAAATATACGAAAAGAGATTTAAATTTTATAACAAAAAATTTTCTGACATCGACCAAATTAAAAAAAATGATATCAAAGCAATCATATTTGATCTTGGTTATTCATTAAATCAGATTTCTGATTTAAATAGAGGCTTATCTTTCAAAAGCAAAGGCAAACTAGATATGAGAATGGGTTTAAATGATTTTTCATGTGACAAAGTGATTTCAAAAATGAGCCAGCAAAGTCTTTTTAAAATTTTTAAATACTTTGGTGATGAAAAATATGCAAAACCTATATCAAAAAAAATTGTACAATTTAGAGAAAATAAAAAAATTGAAACTGAAAATCTTGTAGAAATCATCGAGAGTATAAAAAAAAAGAAAACTGGAAAAAATAAATCGACTAAAGTTTTTCAAGCGCTTAGAATTTTTGTAAATAAAGAAATCACAGAATTAATAAATGGATTAATCAACGCATATAATATTTTGCCGATTGGCGGAGTAATAGCAGTTGTTACCTTTCATTCCATTGAGGATAAAATAGTAAAATTTTTTTTTAAAGAACATTCAGAATTAAAAAATGCTTCAAGGTATTTACCAAAAAGTATTTCATCCAAAAAATATTTTAATTTAACCAAAAAAAAACCCATACTACCCTCTTCTAATGAAATTAAAATTAACCCTCCCTCAAGATCAGCAAAACTTAGATTTGCGTATAAATTAGAGAACGGGTGCGATTTTAAAAAATTTGTAAATTATTTTAGTTATTTAAAAGAAATAGAAAACTTGAATTTTGATGCTTAAAAAAATACTTTTAACTATTCCAATTATATTTCTAATAGTTTCAACAACTTTAACGAAAAACTCTACAAAAAAACTCGACAAAAGTATCTTTGAGACTCAAGAGAACATCAGGGCTTTAAATGATATTTATGAGCTAGTTTTATTGGATTATAATTATCTTACATCACCAAATAAGCTAATGGAGTATTCCAAAACATTTTTTGAAAAAGAATTGAAAAAAAAAGAAATTACAGAGTTAAAAACTTTTACGTTTAAAAATGAATAACACCGTAGGAAATTTCAAATTTGAGAAAAATATATCAAATTTAAAAATATCATTTGAACGTATCTCGTTTATTTTCTTTATATTTTTTATAATCACAATAATTTTTGCATCTAAAACAATATATTTAGGTTTTAAAAAAACTAATCAAATTCAAACTATAAAAGAAAAAGAAAAATTTAGAGCATCTATAATGGATAGAGATGGAAATATTATTGCTAAGACGGTAAGGGTGACAAATTTAGGAATTAATCCAAATCAAATAATAGATAAAGAAAAATTGCAAATTTCTTTAAGACTAATTTTTCCTGATAAGAACTTTGAGAAAGAAATAAATGGAAAAAAATTTTTCTATGTGAAAAGAAAAATATCTCCTGAAAAACTTGAAAAAATTAAATTATTGGGTGAAAAATCTTTTAAAGAGGAAGAAAAAATTGCTCGTGTATATCCTAATGGTAATCTTTTTAGTCATATATTAGGACAGATTGATACTGATAATAATGGTGTATCTGGTATAGAAAAATCTTTTGATTATGAGTTAACTACTTCTAACAAGGCATTAAAGCTTACCTTAGATACTGAAATACAATATTTGATGAGGCAGGAATTATTAAAATTTCAAAGCATATTTAATAGTTATGGAAGTTCAGCTATTTTAATGAATATAAATAACGGAGAGATTCTTTCAATGGTTTCTCTTCCAGATTATGATTTAAATAAAAGAAAAAATATTTCTGATAAAAAATTTATAAATAGATCAACAAAAGGAGTATATGAACTTGGTTCTGTATTTAAAACTTTTACTTTAGCTGCTGGATTTCAACAAAACGTTGTTAGACAAGATACATTATTAGAAAATTTACCAAAAAAAATAAAATGTGCTGGGAGATCTATTTCTGAATATGATATGGATATTCCATCCAGTCTTACAGCAGAAGAAATATTGATTAGATCTGGTAACATAGGTTCAATTAAAATTGCGCAGAAAGTTGGATTAGAAAATTTTAGAAAATTTTTAGAAGATTTAGATCTAATAGGTAAAACACAATTTGATATCGAAGAAGTTGGAAATCCAATTCCATTTAAGTGGGGCAAATGTAAACTCGCTACTTCAGCTTATGGTCATGGCATAACAACAACCCCACTTCAACTTGCAAAAGGTTATGCAATAATAGCAAATGGTGGATATAAAATAAAACCAACTTTAATTAAAAAAGAGCTAAATATAAAAAAAGGTGAACAAATAATAAGTGAAGAAAATTCAAGTAAAATAAATAATATATTAAGAAAAATTGTAACATCAGAGAAGGGCACTGCTAATCTCGCCAACATTGATGGTTATGAAATTGCAGGAAAAACAGGCACGGCCCAAAAGTCAATTAAGGGCAAATATTCCAAAAAAAAAGTAAATACTTTTGCATCAATTTTCCCAGTATCAGATCCTAAATATGTATTGATTGTCTTATTGGATGAACCAAAATTAAGTAAAACATATGTTTATGAATATAATATTGATGGAAAAAAAACAAAAATAGTTGGAACACCTTTTAATACAGCTGGCTGGACTTCTGTTGAAGTTGCTAAAAATATAATTGAAAAAATTGGGCCTATTTTAGCCATAAAATATTAAGAGATTTTAAAATGAAGTTAAAAAATTTTTTCAAAAATTTAAAAAAAGAAATTAATTATAAAAGTTTCAATGGATTTGAATTTAACTCAAAAAAAATAAAAAAAAATTACATATTTTTTGCTATTAAAGGAAATAAAATTAATGGCAATGATTACATAAAAGACGCAATAAAAAATGGAGCTAAAGTAATAGTATCAAATAAGTTTAAAACTGGAGTTAATAAAGATATAATTTACATTAAAGTAAATGATCCTAGATTAGCTTTATCAAACTTTGCATCAAAATATTATTCTCAAAAACCAAAAAATATAATTGCTGTGACAGGTACAAACGGCAAATCATCTATAGCAAATTTTTACTATCAGATATTAAAACTTAATAAAAAAAAGGTAGCTTCAATTGGAACCCTGGGCGTCAAATCAGATAACGTCAATCATAAACTTGATAATACTACTGTTGATTCAATCACAATAAATAGATTACTTTCAAATTTAAAGCGAAAAAAAATCGAAAATATAATATTAGAAGCTTCCAGTCATGGACTTCACCAAAAAAGATTACATGGTATAAAATTTAACACCTCTATATTTACAAACCTTAGCAGGGATCATTTAGACTATCATAAAAATTATAAAAATTATTTTAATTCAAAATTAATTTTATTTAACGAATTAACAAAAAAAAATGGTAATTTGGTATATGATGACGATACAAAACTTTCCCATATTTTTAAAAAAATTGCCAAAAGAAAGAAATTAAATTTATTTAGCATTGGAAAAAATAAAAGTGATTTAAAAATTATTTCAATAAAGATTTTTAATAATAATCAGTATGTAAAATTTTCTTACCAAAATAAACAATATCAATTTAAAACAAGCTTAATTGGAAAAATACAAATTAAAAATTTGATGATGGCGGTTGTCGCAGCACTGAGAAGCAATTTGAAAATCGATGATATTATTAAAAATCTTGAATATATTAAATCAACAAACGGAAGAATGGAGTTAGTTGGAAAAGCTAAAAATAATTCTATAGTAATTTTAGATTATGCCCATACTCCTGAAGCACTTAAAACTTGTATAAAAAATGTGAAAGAACAGTTTGGTCTAAGAAAAATTAATATTTTACTAGGATGTGGTGGTGAAAGAGACAAAGAAAAAAGACCAATAATGGGCAAAATCGTAAACAAATTATGTAATTTTATTTATCTTACAGATGATAACCCTAGAAATGAGGATCCAAAAAAAATAAGAGATAGTATTAAGAAGTCAATTCTGCCATCTAAAATGATTGAAATACCATCAAGAAAATTAGCTATAAGAAAAGCAATTTTAAATAGTAAGTCCGATGAAGTTCTGATTATTGCAGGGAAAGGACACGAAAGTACTCAAGAATATAACATTAAAAAAAAATTTTCAGATAAAGATAATATAAGAAAGTCTATAATTATTAAAAATAGACTTTTATCAAATAATTGGAAATTAAATATATTTAAAGAAATAATTAAAAATAAGAAATTAGATAAATTAAAAAATTTTAAAATAAGCACCAACTCAAAAGCATCGAATAAGGGTAAAATTTTCTTCGGAATTAAGGGCAAATCTTTAAATGGTAGTGATTTTGCTGATGAGGCTATTAAAAATGGAGCAAAACTTGCCATACTTCAAAATACTACAAATCTTAATCAAAAAAAAATTAACGTCAAAAATACTTTAGAATTACTATTTAAATTATCACATAAGGTAAGAGTTTCTTCTAGCGCATCTCAAGTTGCAATAACTGGATCATCTGGCAAGACTTCACTTAAAGAACTATTGGGACAATGCTTACAAAAAAATTATTCTACAACTTTTTCAAAAAATTCTTTCAATAATAAATTTGGTTTACCTATTTCTCTTATAAATTTGAAGAAGAATACAATGTATGGAATATTTGAAGTTGGAATGGATAGAAAAGGAGAGATAGATTTTTTATCACAAATAATTAAACCAGACATTGGAATTATTACGAACATTAGTTATGCACACGCTAAAAATTTTAGAACTTTATTTGACATTGCTAAAGCTAAGTCAGAGATTATTTTCAATATAAAAAAAAATGGAACAATTGTATTAAATAAAGACGATAAATTCTTTGATTTTTTTTCAAAATTAGCAAAAAAAAATAATTTAAATATTATTTCTTTCGGAAGACATAAAAATTCTAATGTTAATTTATCTAAAATAAAAAAAACTAAAAAGAATTATATTATATACGTTAGTGTGGATTCTAAAATTTATAATTTTAAAATTGATAATAATTTATTACCATATGTAGAAAATATATTAGCTTCCTTGGCAGTTTGTAAAAGTCTGAATATTATTGATGAAATAAAAAATAATTTTTTTTATAATTACAAAATACCTAATGGTAGAGGAAATATTAAGAAAATTACTATTGGTTCTAAAAAAGTAAACATAATAGATGAAAGTTATAACTCAAATCCACTATCGCTCAATTTCTCAATTAAAAAATTTGATAATTTAAAAATAAATCCAAATAAAAAAATTTTACTTTTAGGCGATATGTTAGAATTAGGAAAATTTTCAAAAAAACTACATATTGAAGCTGCAAAAGATATCAACAAGTTAAAGTTCAAAAAGTTGTTTGTTTATGGGAATAATATCATAGAAACATTTAACAAAATTAGAACACAAAAAAGAGGAAAAATACTTAAATCTACAAGTGAAATTCTTAATATAATAAAAAATGATTTAAATGATGGTGATTTTCTAATGATAAAGGGCTCTAATTCTACGGGACTTAACCAAATAACCAAACATATAAGGTCAAAATCGTAATGTTATTTGAACTTTTTTCAATATTTGTTGATCAATTTAGTTTTTTGAATGTTTTTAAATATTTAACAGTAAGAACTGGACTTTCTATGTTTACAGCTATGGTTGTTGTTTTTTTAGTTGGAAACCCATTAATTAATTTTTTTTCTTCAAAACAAATTCATAATCCAATTAGAGAAGATGGACCTAGTGATCATATAATTAGAAAAATTGGAACACCTACGATGGGAGGACTAATAATACTACTTGGTGTTTTTTCAGGAGTATTACTATGGGGTGATTTATCAAACCCATATAATTGGTTTTTAATATTTATAGCAGCATCTTTTGGATTATTAGGAGCTTATGATGATTATAAAAAAATAAAGTTAAAAAGTTCACATGGAATTTCATCTAAACTTAAGTTCTCTATACAAATTATTTTAGCTTTCATTGGTATACTATTACTTTATAGCACTAGTAATTCTGATCAAATAAATAATCTATATTTTCCTTTTTTCAAAAACTTAGTAATCAACCTTGGATGGTTTTTTATACCTTTTTATATGTTCATATTAGTTGGAGCTTCAAATGCAGTTAATTTAACTGACGGTTTAGATGGATTAGCAACAGTTCCAGTCATGTTAGTTGCGGCGTGTTTTGCATTCATTAGTTATGTTTCTGGTAACATAATTTTTTCAGATTATCTTCAGATCGCGTATTTAGAGGGTGTTGGAGAAGCTTCAATATTTTGTGGATCAATAATTGGGGCTTGCTTAGGTTTTTTATGGTTTAATGCACCACCGGCAAAAATTTTTATGGGAGACACTGGATCTTTATCTTTAGGTGGTTCACTTGGAGCAGTTGGTATAATAACTAAACATGAAATTGTGTTAGCAATAACAGGTGGATTGTTTGTTTTAGAAGCTGTTTCTGTAATAGTTCAAGTTATTTCATATAAATTGACAGGTAAAAGAATATTTAGAATGGCCCCAATACACCATCATTTTGAGAAAAAAGGATGGCCAGAGTCAACGGTTGTAATTAGGTTTTGGATAATCTCGATTATTTTAGCAATGATTGGATTAGCTACATTGAAACTTAGATAATGAAGTTAGAAAATGAAAATTTAAGTAAAATTTTTTTAATTTATGGTTTTGGAAAATCCGGAATCTCATCTTTAAAATATTTAAAACAGAAAAATAAGTGTTTTATTTTTGATGATGATAAGAAAAAAATAAATAATAAATATAAAAGATTTTTTATTTCTAAATCAAAATTATTAAATAATAATTTTGATTATATAGTTATTAGTCCTGGAATTAATATAAATAAATGCCAGTTATCTAATTATATAAAGAAGAACCAAAAAAAAGTTATTACTGATTTAGACATTTTTTATAAATTTAACCCCAAAATTTTGACAATTACGATCACTGGCACAAATGGAAAATCAACTACAAGTAAGCTACTATATGACATTTTAAAAAATCACAAATATGATGCTAGGTTAACCGGTAATATTGGAAACCCTATTTTAGACGAAAAAAAAATCACCAAAAATACCATTTTTGTTGTTGAAGCTTCTTCTTATCAACTAGCTTATAGTAAATATTTCAAGTCAAAGTTTTCTATAATCATTAATATTTCTCCCGATCATTTAGAAAGGCATAATACAATGAAGAATTATATATTATCAAAATTAAAATGTGTAATAAATCAAAATGAAAATGATATAGCAATAATACCAAATAATAATTTATTGAAAAACTTATTAAAAACTAAAAATATAAAAGCTAAAATAATATTTATAAATAAAAATAAGTATATACATTTAAAAAAAAATTTAAGTAATAATAATTTTATAAACTCTGCGAATTTCCAAAATTTAAATTTCTTATTTGAGTTATCAAAATACATGTATCTTAATTTAAAAACTGTAATAAAAACCGTCAATAAATTTAAACCATTAAAATTTAGACAGGAAGTGATTTATCAATCAAAATATTTAAAAATAATAAACGACTCTAAGTCAACAACATTAT
>CACKFP010000027.1 GCA_902599485.1 uncultured Pelagibacteraceae bacterium
AAATTCTTATTTTGAATACTTAGATTATTTAGGTCACTCATTTCAATTATGTTTAGACTTCGTGAGAAAGCATTTGGATCTAAGTCTAATGTGTCAGTATCTCCTAATAGATTAAATTCACTATCAAATATCTGCACTCTATCTATGCTTTGAAATAAAAATTTAGTGGAAAACAGAAACTCTCTAATATCTTCAGTTGAGAAATTTATTTTTAAACGATCAATATTTTCTGTTGTATTATCAATAATTTTTATATGCGAAGCAGTTTTATTTTTAATGAGTGTAGGTTTTACCGTGTTAAGGTAAAATAAAGTTAATATACCTATCACTAAAAAAACAATAAAGTTGATAACTAAGAATTTTTTTAAAATTGATTGATTATTAGATTTTAAAGTAGCCATTATTTAACATTCCAACGATAACCACTACCATATCTGGTTTCTATCGCTGAAAAGTTATTATCTACTTTTTTAAACTTTTTTCTAATCCTTTTTACGTGACTATCTATTGTTCTATCTTCAATATCTGTGTCTTCTCTGTAAGCAACATCCATTAATTGAGATCTTTCTTTAATAATTCCAGGTCTTTTTGCTAATTCTTTTACAATTAAGAATTCTGTTGTTGTTAACTTATCTGGTAATTGCTTACCATCCCATTCGCACTCTAGCTGTGAAGGGTCAAGTTTTAATTTTCCATGTGAAATTATATTTCTATTATCCTCTAAATTATTTTCTTTTTTTCTAAGTTGGACACGAATTCTTTCAATAAGAACTTTAGTTGAAAAACCACCTGATTTTTTTACAAAATCATCAGCCCCTAGTTTTAGTCCTAATAGCTCATCCACCTCTTCATCTTTCGAAGTTAAAAAGATAACGGGCATAGATGTTTTTTTTCTCAATTTTTTTAACAATTCTTCTCCATCCATTCTTGGCATTTTAATATCTATAACTGCAAGGTCTGGAGGATTTCTTGACAAACCTATTAAGGCACTTTCTCCATCCAAATAAGTTTGAATATTAAAACCCTCTTTCTCTAGAGCAATACTTAAACTAGTTAATATATTTCTATCATCATCAACAAGGGCAATTGTTTGTTTCATGTTTAACTATAAAAATACTAAAATGTTTAAAATTGGGCAATTAAATGTTTATTAATGAAGCTCTCCCCAGTTATCACCTATGTTTACATCTACCGATAATGGTATTGAAAATGAATGCAAATCACTATCTTTCACACTTGTCATAATATCTTTAATCTTTTTAGAAGCAGATTTAGTACCATTATCAATTACCTCAAAAATCAATTCATCGTGAATTTGAAGCAACATATTAAATTCATTTGTTTTTTTAGTATCAAGCTCATCGTTGATTCTAATCATAGCAAGTCGCATTATTTCTGATGCAGATCCTTGGATAGGTGCATTTATAGCTGCCCTTTCTTGAAAATTTCTAACATTAAAATTTTTGTCATTTATTCCTGGAATATGAGTTTTTCGACCAAAAATATTTCTTACATATCCACTTTTTCTACAGAATTTAATTGTGTTATTCATGTATTCTTTAATTTCTGGAAATTTAATAAAATATGAATTTAGAAATTCTTCGGCTTCATTGTTTGATACACCAATTTGTTTGGCCAAACCATATTGAGATATTCCATAAATTATTCCAAAATTAATAGCTTTCGCTTTTCTCCTCATATCAGCATCAATTTTTTTTATGTCTGCACCAAAAACCTGGCTAGCGGTTAATGAGTGAATATCCTCATTATTTTTAAAAGCTTTTTTTAGTTCTTTTACATCAGCTAGATCAGCCAAAATTCTCATTTCGATCTGATTATAGTCTGCTGATATAAGTTTTTTATTTTTTTCTGATATGAAGGCTTTACGAATATCTTTGCCCTCCTCAGTTTTAATAGGAATATTTTGTAAATTTGGATCACTAGATGCAAGTCTACCTGTTGTAGTTGCTGCTAACAGAAAAGATGTATGCACTCTTTTTGTATTGGGATTTAAATGCTCAGGCAAAGAATCTGAATATGTATTTTTCAATTTACTAGATTGCCTCCATTCTAAAACCAATTTAGGAAATTCATTCCCTTTGTAAGCTAAATCCTCTAGAACTGCTGCACCAGTTGCAAAACTCCCTTTTTTAGTCTTTTTTAGCGATGCAATTTTGAGGTCATTATACATTATTTCACCCAACTGTTTAGTCGATGCAATATTAAATTTTTTTTTTGAAATTTTAAAAATTTGTTTTTCTAAATCTTGAAGTTTTTTTTCAAACTTAACAGATAATTTTTTAAGAAAATTATTATCCAATTTTATGCCATTGATTTCCATTGATGCTAAAATTTTAATTAAAGGTTTTTCGAAAATTTCATAAATATTTAGTAATTTTTCTGATTTAAGCGATTTCAAGAATATTTTATATAAACGGTAAGTTATATCAGCATCTTCTGCTGCATAATCTTTTGCAATATTTAACTCTACTTGACTGAATTTAATTTCTTTTTTTCCAGATCCAACAAGATCTTTATATTTAATTGTTTTGTGACCAAGATGAATATCTGAAAGGGTATCCATATTATGTCTATTTTTCCCAGCATCTAAAACGTATGACATCAACATTGTATCTTCCATGCTTTGAATATCTATATCCCTTTTACGAAATATTATGTAATCGAATTTAATATTTTGCCCAATTTTTTTTAAACTTTTATCCTCTAAATATGGTTTTAAAATTCTCAAAACATCTTTTTCATTTAGATTATTTTTATCAATATGACCTGTTGGAATGTAACAAGCTTTACCTATTTTGCTAGAAATTGAGATACCAACTAAATTTGCCTGATGTGGATCAAGAGAATCTGTTTCAGTATCAATAGAAAATTCACCAGCTTCTTCGGCTTCTTGCATCCAATCTTTTATTTCAGATAAATTTTTTATCAAAACATATTTATCTTTTGATATTTTAGATGTTTCTTTTTTGACTTCTATTTCATCACTAAATTTGGATTGACCATACGTCGAAATAGCCGAACTCAATAACCTATTAAATTCCATTTCTCTCAAAAAATTGTATAACTTGTCTACATCTACTTTTTTTAGAACAAAGTCAGTTAATTTGTCTTTCACCGGAACATCATTTTTTAATGTGACCAGTTTTTTACTTACAAGAGCCTTATCTTTATTTTCTAAAAGTGTTTCTCTTCTTTTATTCTGTTTTATTTTATTTGCGTTTTTGAGAAGGTTTTCTAAATTTCCATATTCCTTAATTAATTCTGCTGCTGTTTTTACACCAATACCTGGAACGCCAGGTACATTGTCTGTACTATCCCCTGCTAGTGATTGAACATCAATTACTTTATCCGGACCAACCCCAAATTTATTGATTACATCGTCATTAGATATAAATTTATTCTTCATTGGATCGTATATACGAACCTTTTTTTTGAAAAGTTGCATTAAATCTTTGTCAGATGATACAATTGTAACCTTTGCACCTTCGTCTAATATTTGCTCTACATAGGTGGCTATCAAATCATCAGCCTCGTAATTTAACATTTCTATAGAGGGTAAATTGAATGCTAATACTGACTTTCTAATATAATCGAATTGTGGAATTAGATCATCGGGAGCATCAGACCTATTTCCTTTATAATCTGAATATATTTCGTTTCGAAAATTCTTTCTTGCAGAGTCAAAGATTACTGCAAAATGAGTTGGTTTTTCTAAATTTTCGCTAGATTTAGAGTCCTCTAATAATTTAAACAGCATGTTACAAAATCCACTTACTGCGCCTACTGGCAAACCATCACTTTTTCTTGTTAATGGTGGCAATGCATAATAGGCTCTAAATATGTATCCGGACCCATCAATAAGATAGAAATGATCTGTTTTTTTAATTTTACCCATAATTTAATTTATAATAAATTGACGTATTATAGTAAGAATAAAATATCCTGTTAATAAATATTAGTGGATTAAACTTTATTAAAATAGTAATTTAAAGCTAATGGAATTAGTAAATTCAATTTCTAATAATAAAATAATTAAAATCATAATATTTGGATTAATAGGTTCTATTTTATTGACAATATCTGCAAAAATTAAAATACCTTTTTATCCAGTTCCTATGACTATGCAAACATTTATAGTTTTGTTTTTAGGAATTTCATTTGGATATAAAGTCGGGGTGCTTTCGGTAGTTTTTTATTTGATAGAAGGAATTATGGGATTACCGGTATTTTCTAACTCACCAGAGAAAGGAATAGGATTAACTTATTTTGTTGGTCCCACAATGGGATATTTAATAGGTTTTATATTTGCATGTCTGATAGCAGGCATATTTACATACGATAAAAACCATATATTAAATTTTTTAAAAATTATAATTGCAACATCAGTAATATATATTTTAGGTATTTTGTGGCTTGGAAATTTAATTGGTTGGGATAAACCAATATTAGAATTTGGTGTTTACCCATTTCTTTATGCTGAATTATTTAAGATATTATTACTAACAGCTTTAGTTAATAAAATTATTAAACTTAGAAAATATATTTAGAATTACCTTGGAGATCTTTTTGATAGAATTCTTTGAAGTGTTCTTCGATGCATTTTAAGTCTTCTTGCAGTCTCAGATACATTTCTGTTACATAATTCAAAAACTCTGTGAATATGTTCCCATTTAACTCTATCAGCGGACATTGGATTTTCTGGTGGAGCAGCTTTTTTATTTGGATCAGCTAAAAGTGCTTTTTCTACATCATCTGCATCTGCTGGTTTAGCTAAATAGTCTATTGCACCTTCTTTAATGGCTGCTACTGCAGTTGGTATATTTCCATAACCAGTAAGCATCACTATTCTGCTCTCTGAGTTATTTTTCTGGATTTCTTTTACAACTTCTAGTCCGTTTCCATCGTTTAGTCTCAAGTCAACAACTGCAAAAGCAGGTTTTTTTGATTTCACAGACTCTATTCCAATTTTTACACCCTCTGCTTGTGAAACAGAAAAGCCCTTTTTCTCCATTGCTCGAGCTAGTCTTTCTCTAAAAGGGTTATCATCATCTACTATAAGTAGAGATTTATCTTCAAATTCTGTTATTTTTTTTAATACTTCTGCTTCTGGCATGAACCTAATATGGAAACATTCTAAATTATTTCAAGGGTACATTTTTACTTTACATTGGCTCATTTTCAGCATAAATGCTCGTTTTATATAAACTTGCATAGCAGTTATGCCGGTTTTTTTTGTTAAATTTTTTTTGGAGCTTTAAATGCAAAAATTTAAATCAGTTGATAAATTAGTAAACCAACTGAAACCAACAGAACCTGTTTATTGTATTAGAAGAAATTCTATAAACATAGCTTCTAAATTTTTTCAGAATAAATTTCCTGGTAAAATCCTATATGCTGTTAAAACTAACCCTCATCCATTAGTATTAAAAACTATCGTGGAAAGCGGAATTAATGATTTTGATATTGCTTCAATTAAAGAAGTTGAGGCAATTAGAAGTGTTAGCCCAGATGCAAAATGCTCCTACATGCATACTGTAAAAAGCAAAGAAAGTATAAGCGAAGCATATTTCAAATATAATATTAAGACTTTTTCAATAGATACAAAAGATGAATTAATAAAAATTCTTAATAGTACTAATCAAGCTAAGGATTTGGAGTTATTTGTAAGAGTTGCAGTTTCTAATGAACACGCAGAAATAGATTTATCTAAAAAATTTGGCGCACAAACTTCTGAAGCAATAGGCCTTTATAGATTAACAAAACAGTATGCAAAAAAAATAGGATTAAGTTTTCATGTGGGTTCGCAATGTATGCATCCAATATCCTATTCAAAAGGGATTAACGAAATTAAATATATAATAAAAAAAACAAAAATAGTTCCAGACGTTATAAATATAGGTGGAGGATTTCCAACAATCTATCCTGACTTAGTTCCTCAATCATTAGACTCTTATTTTGAGGAAATAAAAAATTCATTAAATAAATTAAAATTAGAAAAAAGACCAGAAATTATATGTGAGCCAGGTAGAGCAATTGTTGCAGAAAGTGGTTCGACAATTGTGAGAGTAAACTTAAGAAAAAAACAAAAGCTATATATTAATGATGGAACATACGGAACTTTATTTGATGCGGGTGTGCCTAATATAGTTTATCCATCAAGGATAATTACAATTGGAAGAATTATATCAAAAAAATTGACTTCATTTGATTTTTATGGACCAACATGTGATAGCATGGATTATATGAAGGGACCTTTCATTCTGCCTAATAATATTAAAGAAGGTGATTACATTGAACTAGGTCAATTAGGAGCATACGGTTTGACATTTAGAACTCAATTTAATGGATATTATTCTGATAGTATTTACGAAGTTTGTGATGATCCAATTATGACGATGTATGACAAAGAAACAAATAAAGAGTTTCTTGTTGCATAATGTCAGATACAAAAAATCTTAATCATAACAGAAAAAAAGACTTTTTAAGTAAAGAAGTTGAGCATATTGATATTACATCATTTGACTCTAGAAAAATTATATCTTCTATGGAAAAAATGTCTTTTGTTTCAAGAGAAACTGCTAATGCATCTAAGATATATAATGAAATGCTTAAAGATAAAGATTGTACAATATTCTTAACGCTTGCAGGGTCTACTTCTGCTGCTGGATGTATGCATATTTATAGAGATATGGTTAAATATAACATGGTAGATGCAATTGTAGCAACTGGAGCATCTATAATAGATATGGATTTTTTTGAAGCGCTTGGATTTAAACATTACCAAGGATCACAATATCAAAATGATAATGAACTTAGAGACAATTATATAGATAGAATTTATGATACTTACATCGACGAAGAGGAGCTTCAGGTTTGTGATAAAACAATTGGAGAAATAGCAGACAAACTTGAGCCGAAGTCTTACACATCGAGAGAATTTATTAAAGAGATAGGCAAATATCTAAAAACTAATTCTAAAAAGAAAGGTTCTTTAATTGAAACAGCTTTTGATAACGATGTACCAATATTCTGTCCTGCATTTACGGACTCAAGTGCAGGTTTTGGATTAGTCATGCATCAAGAGAGAAATCCAAATAATCATATTACAATAGACTCAATTAGAGAATTTAGAGAATTAACAGAGATTAAAATTAAATCTAAAGGATCGGGATTATTTATGATTGGTGGTGGAGTTCCTAAAAACTTTATACAAGACACGGTAATTTGTGCTGAACTTTTGGGAAAAAATGTAGATATGCACAAATATGCAATACAAATTACTGTTGCTGACTCAAGAGATGGGGCTTGCAGTAGTTCAACATTAAAAGAAGCAAGTTCATGGGGTAAGGTTGATACTACCAAAGAACAAATGGTATTTGCTGAAGCTACCAGCGTTTTACCATTAATAGCAAGTGACGCCTATCATACTGGAGAGTGGAAAAATAGAGACAGAAAAAACTTTTCCAAAATATTTTGATTGATGATCAAAAAAGTAAAAATTGGAATTATTCAAAGTAAAATTTCAGATAATATTCAAAAAAATATAAATTCAGCTATTAAAAATATAAAAAAAGCAGCATCAAAAAAAGCTAGAATAATTTGTGTGCCAGAACTATTTTTATCTAATTATTTTTGTCAAACAGAAAGTCATTCCAACTTTAAGCTAGCAGAAAAAATACCTGGCAGAACTACAAAAATATTTTGTGAATTAGCCAAAGATTTACAAATAGTATTAATGATTTCATTATTTGAAAAAAAAACACATGGCTTCTATCATAATACTAGTATCGTTATTAGCGAGAAAGGTAAAATTTTATCGAAATATAGAAAAATGCATATACCAGATGATCCTGGCTATTATGAAAAATTTTATTTTACTCCTGGAGATTTAGGTTTTAAATCTGTTAAAACAAAATTTGGTAAAATTGGACCTTTAATTTGTTGGGATCAATGGTTCCCGGAAGCCGCAAGATTGACTGCACTTAAAGGTGCACAAATAATTTTTTACCCTACTGCTATTGGATGGCATCCTAAAGAGAAAAAAAAATTTGGAAAATCTCAACTAGACTCTTGGATAACAATGCAAAAATCTCACGCAATCGCAAATGGTACTTATGTGGTTGCTATAAATAGAGTTGGAACAGAAAAAAAAGGTAAGAAGAAAATAGAATTCTGGGGAAACTCAATGATTATAGATCCTAGTGGGCAAATAATTGGAAAACTTGGGAATAAAAAAGAAGAAATTTTAATTCGCGAAATAAACTATAAAAAAATTGATTCAGCCAGAGAGCATTGGCCTTTTTTAAGGGATAGAAGAATCGATTTTTATAAAGGAATACTAAAAAATCCGGCAGATGAATGAAAACTTTAATGGATTTAGAATGCCGGCTGAATGGGAGCCTCAAAATTCAGTTTGGATTGCTTGGCCTTATAATAAAAACGATTGGCCTGGATTATATCAATTTATTCCTGAAGTAATTTTAAAGATTATAAAAAAAATTTCAAAAAATCAAAAAGTTAACTTAATCGTTAGTAAAAATATAAAAAAAATAAGAAAATTAATAAAACTTAATAAAATTAAAAATATCAACTTCCACTATATTAAAACTGATAGAATATGGTTAAGAGATTCTGGACCCATATTTATTACAAACAAGGTCGAAAAGAAAAAAGTAATACTAAATTTTGGTTTTAACGGATGGTCAAAGTATAATAATTATAAAAATGACAATAAAATCAATAATAGTATTAGTAAAATTGCTAATTTTAAAAAGATTGATCCAATAATCAAAAAAAAAGGCAGAATTAGAAAAATAATCATGGAAGGAGGAGCGTTTGATGTAAATGGCTCAGGTACAATTCTATTAACTGAAGAATGTTTATTAAGCAAAATTCAAGAAAGAAATAAAAATTTTAAAAAAAAAGACTACGAAAAAATGTTTAATAAATACTTAAATATAAAAAA
>CACKFP010000028.1 GCA_902599485.1 uncultured Pelagibacteraceae bacterium
AAATATTAATTTGTTATTTAAACTTAAAAAATTTAAATAACATTAAATAACCATAAAATTATATACTATGAAAATGTGTTA
Source organism: uncultured Pelagibacteraceae bacterium (assembly GCA_902599485.1). GTDB lineage: Bacteria > Pseudomonadota > Alphaproteobacteria > Pelagibacterales > Pelagibacteraceae > Pelagibacter. The sequence continues at coordinate 82 of CACKFP010000028.1, forward strand.
AAGTATTGTTATTCATAGTAATTTAAATAATGATTAGAATTTATTTATAAAAAATGTTTCAATTACTAAATTTGATTGTATATATCATCAAATGAAAAAAATATTAGCAGTAGGAGCTCATTTTGATGATGTTGAGTTAGCAGCGGCTGGAACTTTGAATTATCTATCAAAGAATGGTGCAAAAGTATTTAAGCTCACTCTTACTGATAATGTCACAAAATCAAAGAACTTAAAACTTAATGTAAAATTTAATAGTTCAAAAAAGTCCAGTCAAAAAGCTTGCAAAATTCTTGGTGTAAATGAAATTCAAAATAAAATGATAAAAAAATGTACTTTTTTGAAATACGATACAGTTTTAATGCAATATTTGGAAAAAATTATTTATGATAATAAAATTGATACAGTTTTTACACATTATAATGAAGATGCAAATAAAGATCATGTTGCTTGCCATGAAATCGTGACAACAGCTGCAAGGCATTGCCAAAATATTATTACTTTTAAAAGTAATTTTTATATTACGAATAAAAATTTTTCGCCTAATTTTTTTGTGGATATTTCAAAAAATATTGAGAATAAAATTAAATCTTTAAATTGTTATCATCAAGAACATAATAGAAATAACTCATTATTTGAAAGCACTATTGAAAGAAATCGTGTTTGGGGTATGAGTAATCATGTGAAATATGCTGAAGCATTTTTACCAATAAAACTTCTGCAGAAAGGCTAGATATGTTATTTCAAAACAAAATTATTTTAATTGTGGGTGGTACAGGTTCATTTGGAAAAGCTCTTACAAATAAAGTATTACAAAAAAAACATCAAATTAAGGAAATAAGAATTTTTAGTAGAGATGAAAAGAAGCAAGAAGACATGAGGAAAAATTTTAACAACCCAAAACTAAAATTTTATATTGGAGATGTTAGAGATAAAGAAAGTCTTAATTATGCAATGCAAAATGTTGATTATGTTTTTCACGCTGCGGCTTTAAAGCAGGTTCCGTCTTGTGAATTTTATCCCATGGAAGCTGTCAAAACAAACATAGGAGGTACAAATAATGTTTTAGATACAGCAATACACCATAAAGTAAAAAAAATAATTTGTTTAAGCACTGATAAAGCTGTTTATCCAATAAATGCAATGGGTATATCAAAAGCATTGATGGAAAAATTAGCTATTTCAAAAACCTTAAATAAAGATCACAAAACAATTGTTTGTATAACAAGATATGGAAATGTATTAGGATCTCGTAATTCTATAATTCCAGTAGTATTAGATAAGATAAAAAAGAAACTTCCGATACTGTTAACAAGTGAAAATATGACAAGATTTTTAATGACTATGGATGATGCAATAGATTTAGTTATGTATGCTTTCAAAAATGGAAAAAATGGTGAAATTTTTATTAAAAAATGCCAATCAGCAAAAATAACCGAACTAATAAACTCAATTTTATCAATAAAAAAAATAAAAAAATATGAGATTAAAAAAATAGGTGTTAGACCTGGAGAAAAAATTGACGAGACATTGATAACCGTTGAAGAACTATCTAGATGCCTAAATAAAAAAGATTTTTTTATAATCAAGCCAGATATTACAGATCTAAACTACAAGCGGTATTATGTAACTGGAAATATTAAGGTTGAAAAAATTAAAGATTATTCATCCGATTCAGTTGAAATTATTAAAGGGTTTAAACTTGAAAAAAAATTAATTGAATCTAAAGCATTATTATAGGTTTATATAAATGAGCATCTTGATCACTGGTTCTGATGGATTTTTAAGTAGAAACTTTTTTTTTTATATAAAGAATAAAACGAATGAGAAAATTTTTTTATATAATAAAAAAAAAACATTGCAAGAGTTACAAAAATATATTTATACATCAAAATTAATTTTTCATTTCGCGGGAGAAAATAGATCGAAAAAAAAAAATCTATTCAAAAAAAACAATGAAGACTTAACGTCCTATATTTGTGAATTTATTAAAAAAAATAATCTGAATTGTAGACTAATCTTCTCATCTTCTACACAAATAAAAAAAAATAGTCTATATGGTATTTCAAAATTCAAAACAGAAAAAATAATTTTAAAACACCTTAAAAATTCTAAAGCCAAACCGATAATATTTAGATTGCCAAATTTATACGGTAAATGGGCTAAACCTAATTATAATTCTGTGTTTGCAACATTTGCAGACAACATATTTAAAAAAAAAAAAAATCTTATTAAAAGTAATTCAAAAATAAATTTTTTATTTGTAGATGATGCTGTTAAGCAAATTTATCAGCATTCATTAAGAAAAAAAATTAAAACTTATCCTAAAATAAAAAATATCAATAAAATTTCACCTTCAGAACTTGATAAAACTATGAAGCATATGTTTAATTTCAGAAATTATTCATCAATTAAAAATTTTAATATAAATTTTTTAAAAAAAATTTATAGTGCGTTCCTAACTTATGCGAGTAAAAAATATTTTACATATAATTTAGAAAGCAAAAGAGATAAAAGAGGCGAATTTTTAGAATTTATTAGATTATCGAATTATGGACAAATATCATATTTTGATATTAACCCCGGTCATACCAGGGGTAATCATTTTCATCATTTGAAAACAGAAAAGTTTTTAATAACAAGAGGAAAAGTTAAAATTAACTTTAAAAATATTTTAACAAAAAGAAAATTTAGCATTAATCTGTCTGAGATGGATAAAAAGGTAATTGAAACAATTCCTGGATATGCACACAGTATAAAAAATATTGGAAAGGAGACAGTCCAAGGTATAGTATGGGCTAACGAAGAACTTAACTTTAAATATCCTGATACATACAATTACGAGGTAAATGAAGAAATTTAAAATACTAACAGTTGTAGGAACAAGGCCTGAAATAATTCGTCTTTCAAGAGTAATAGAGAAATTTGATAAAAAATTTAACCATATTCTTGTTCATACAAATCAAAACCAAAATTATGAATTGAATCAAATATTTTTCGAAGATTTAAATTTAAAAAAACCGAAATATATTTTTAAAAATGAAATGTCTACAACTTTTTCATTTCTTGCAAACTCTTTAATTGAAATTGAAAAAATTATTATTAAAGAAAAACCAGATGGATTTTTAATTTTAGGAGACACTAATAGTGCATTAACTTCAATTGTAGCAAAAAAATTCAAGATTCCTTTGTTTCATATTGAAGCCGGAAATAGATGCTTTGATCAAAATGTTCCAGAAGAAATTAATAGAAAAATTATAGATCATATTTCTGATATAAATATAGTATATAGCTCTTTTGCTAGGAGAAATCTTATTTCAGAGGGGATACCTAATGAAAAATTATATAAATTAGGTAGTCCTTTGTATGAGGTACTTAATTATTATACTAAAAATTTAAATCATTCAAAAATTTTAAGAAAATATAAAGTTAAAAAAAAAAATTTCTTTTTAGTTAGTTTTCACCGAAATGAAAATATTTCGAGTGAAAAAAATTTGGCTAATTTTTGTTTAATATTAGATTCGATATGTAAAAAATTTAATAAACCTATTTTGATTTCTACTCATCCAGGAACTGAAATTGCAATTTCAAAAATACAGAAAAATAAATTTAATAAAAATATATTTTTTTTAAAACCATTTAGCTTTAAAGAATATATCTCATTACAAATCAATTCAAAACTTATAATATCAGACAGTGGAAGTATTACTGAGGAATCGTCAATATTAAATTTAAATTCAATCTCATTAAGAAATACTTTTGAAAGACAGGAAGGACTTGAGACTTCATCAATTATTATATCTTCTCTTGACATAGATAATTTTGAAAAAACATTAAATTATAAATTAAGTAGTCCAATCAAAAAATCACATGCACACAAGGATTATAATAATTTAGACTTTTCCGAGAACGTGGCAGATTTAGTAATATCGAAAATAAATTACATAAACAAATATATTTATCAAAAATAAGTAATTATGAATAATTACAGTGTTTTGTTTTCAATAAAGATTGGTGGTCCATTTCAAAATTACTTAATTCTTTCTAAAGCAATTGACAGTATTTTCCAAAATATTTTTACGGAAAATTTTCAAATACTAATTTCTTATGAAACAAATAATGTACAGATAGTAAATTATATCAAGGGTTTAAAAAATTCAAAAATAATTAAAAATAAAGTGGATAATTTTACTTGGTATAATTGGATGATTAAATCATCTCAATATGCAAAAAATTTTGATTATTTATATTTAATGCATGATGACATTTATTTTCTAACAAAAAATTTTGACCAATTATTGCATAATAAAATAAATAAAATAGATAGTATTGGTATAATCAATTTGACAGACTTACTTTATGAGGATGGGTATTATAAAAGCCAGACTAGACACGGTTTTTATATTGATAGAATTTATCATAATGCATCTGATAAAGGACAATTTGCTGAATTCAAAAAACAAAAACCTTTTTGGCACAGAAAAAATTTAAGACTAAAAAATATTTTATTCAAACTTGGCATTCATGAGAAAAAAATTTCAAAAACAATTTCAAGAAATTTCTTTTTTAACAAAGAAAAAATGTTATTGCCTAAAGAAACTATTAAGACCCATGGTGGTTGTAACGATCTCATGATTTTTAAGAGAGAGAGTTTAAATATTTTTAGTAAAATATGTGATTTTGAGTTACCATTTGGTTTAAATTCAGACGAAGATACATGTTTAGTTTCATTAAAATTGGGATTTAAAAACATCTTAATCAGCGATATTTTTTATAAATCAAATTATGAATTTAATTTCGTTACAACGAGAAGTTTTAATATGCATTTAAGTAACCAAGTCAAATGTGATAAAATTTTTTACGAAAAATGGCAGTTTCCAATCTATTCGTCAAAATATTCAATAGAAGAAAATGTTACTTTTATTAAAAAAGCAGAAAAATTGCATGGTAAAAATGTTGTTTGGACTAAAGATTTTAATTCTTTTGATTATCAATATCTATAGTTTATAAAATAAAAAAATTAAGTTAACTGTATTTATAACAAAGTTATTTGTTAATTGTAAAATTTAAATATATACACTTAATTATAAATGAAAAATATTTCTGACTTTTGTGGATACGATTACAAATCATTAATATATTTCGAAAATATAATTAAAAAACTTAAAATTCCAAAAATAGGTAAAATTGTTCAATTAGGTAGTAACTTTTGTGTAACATTGGAGAGAATGTGCAATTTTTACGGACACAAAAGATGTATCGGTTACGATTTAATTAATCCACTTAATCATCCCAATGTAGTAATTAAAGATTGTTCAAAGTTAGGAAAAGATAAAAAGATGGATAATTTTATGATTGCATATTGTGATATAGATTTGTCATCTTTACATATTAGTCCAAAACTTAGAATAAATGCAGTAAAATGGGCAGCGAAACAAGTTGTTAAAAATGGATATATCCTCACAAATAACTCTTGGGCATTTAAAAAACACTCTAGCTTTGACGTTGAAAAATTTTTCATAGATAATAAATTCAAGATAATACAACTTGATAAATATAAAAATCAAAAGTGGGCTAAAATATTTAACAAAAAAAGCCCATGGAATACAAAGTCAGCTATGCTTTGTAAAAAATTATAATAAGTTTTTTTTTTTTTTAAAAAGTTTATTAAATAATTTAAAGTAATCTTCTGAGATTTTTTCCCATGTAAAATTTTTAATTGCAGATTTATTATATTTTATTTGATTTTTGATTAATTTTTTATTTTTCCAGATTCTTGAGATTAAATTTGCTAAATCATTTGGATCTGAGGTCTTAAATAGATTTAATTTAATACTTTTTGACATTTCAATATTAGATTTAGAATCTGAAGCGATTATTGGTCTTCCGATTTTGCATGCTTCTAAAATTGGTATACTGCTTGATTCATAAATCGCTGGAGATATTAAATATTTACAATCTTTATAAAGTAAACGTAATTTTCTAAAACTCACCTTGCCTAAATATTTTATATTTAAATCCTCATTACTTTTAATAAAATTTTGTATTTCATTAAACGCTGAAAATTTCCCACCGACCATTACCAATTTTAAATTCAATTTACTTTTATTTAAAATTTTTTTTAAAGACTTCATAACTACCATGTGGTTTTTGTGCGGCCAAAGTTGGGCGGGAAAAAAAATGAAATCATTATTAAAATTAAATTTTTTAAAAGTAAAATCATTTGAAATACCTTCATTGATCACAATAATTTTCTTTTTATTAATATGTGGATATATTTTCTTTATGTCATTTTGAATAAATTTTGTGCTTGCTTGAATAATTGTACTATCCTGTAAAGTTATTCTATACATAAGTTCTCTGTATTTTAACTGAATATGATTAAAATTTTGAGGTAAATGAAAATGTTGTAAATCATGGATTGAAGTAACAGTTGGAATTTTAAGCCCTATGGGTTTTAAATAAGATAATGGACAATAAAAGATGTCACATTCTTTATTAATTTTTTTTTTTAAGTATTTAAAGTATAAATTTTCATTATATCTAAACAACTTTTCAGATTTAATTATTGTAGAGATTATCTGTAGAATTAAATAGATTATAATATTTTTCGAGAAAATAGTAATTTTTGAGTTTGGAAATTTTTTTTTTAAAAAATTATAAGATTTTGCATTAGTATAAATGTGTAATCTACATTTTTTTTCCAGAGGTTTAAGTAAACCGAGCGAGAAACTATTTATACCCCCTAAATAATCTGGTTTAAAATTTAATAAACTAACTCCTAAATTTGTCATTATCGAAAAATACTTTAATACTCTTAATAATATATTTTAAATCTTTATTATTTAATTGTACTGCAGAAGGTAAACTTATTAAATTTTTATATACGTTTATACTGTTTGGAAATTTACCTTTTTTTATAATATTTTTATTATTTTTATAACATGGTTGCATATGAAGTGGGTAAAATGCTCTGCGAGTTTGTATGTTTTTTTTTTTTAAAAAATTTCTTAGTCTAGAGTTATTACATAATATATTTGTGAACCAATGTACTCGGCTACTCTTTTGCGTTGGTTTAACAAATTTAATTTGTTCAATTGATTTTAATTCTTTATTATAATTATTGTACAAATTGAGTTTAGACCTAATTATTTTTTTCAATTTATCTACTTGAGCAAGCCCCATCGCTGCCTGCAGCTCAGTAAACATAAAATTGTATCCAATTTTATTGTGTATAAATATTCCTTTTTTTTTCCTACCGTGATTCTTTAAGGAATAAATGCTATCATAAATCTTTTTATTGTTAGTAACAATCATTCCACCTTCTCCGGTTGTAATTAATTTGTTTCCATAAAATGAAAAACCACCAACATCACCTATTGGTCCAACGTGTTTTCCTTTATATTTTACACCAACAGCTTGCGCTGCATCTTCAATTATAAAAAAATTTTTTTTTTTCCTTAATTTTTTAATCGCATCTAAATCACAACTATTTCCATATAAATGAACTGGCATTACGGCTTTTGTTCGAGAATTAATAAGGGGATGGAGTTTTTTTGTGTCTAAACATAATGTTTCTGGATCTACGTCACAAAGTACGACTTTCGCTCCAGCAAGTAAAACAGCATTCGAACTTGCGATAAATGTCATATCTGGCACTATTACTTCATCACCAGGTCCTACATCTAAACTTTTTAGGGATGCAAATAAGCCCAAAGTCCAGTTATTTACTGAAATAGCATATCTAGAATTTGTTAATTTTTTAAATTTATCTTCTAATAATTTTGTATATTTATTTTCTGTAACAAAAGTCGATTTAATAACTTTTTTTAAGTAATAAAGTTCTCTATCATTAATCCATGGATAAATTTGAAGTATATTTTTCTTCAAGGTCTAATCGCCTTTATTATTCTGTTTATATTTTCATTTGTTAAATCATTATGGTTAGGGCAATAGAAGCTATATTTATGTATAAATTCCGCATTTGGCAGTTCAAATTTCTTTTTAATATATTTTTTAAAAAATGGTTGTTCAACAATATTTCCACTTATTAATGGTCTTATTTCAATATTTAATTTCTTAAATTTTGATGTATATTTTTTGTGGGCAAGATTATCTTTGCAAATAATTGGAAATGCGAAATTTGAGATAACACTCATATTTTTAATTTCATAGGGCACAAAATCTTTATTGGCCAGATATTTTCTATAAATTTTTAAAAAATTTCTTTCTCTTATTTTTGTAATTAAATTTAAGTATTTTAATTGATTATAAGCTAAAAACCCATTGATTTCTGAAGGTCTGACGTTAAATGCTAAGTCATAAAACGTGTATGGCTTATAAAATTCTTTAGTTTTAAATTTTTTATAGAATTTAATCTTTGATTTTTTCTCTAAATTTCTTACCCATCCATGAGCTCTAACGATTTTGACCATATCATCTATTAACTTCGATGAAGTGGATACAGTCCCTCCTTCAATACTGGATATATGATGACCAACAAAGAATGAATGTGTAGATGCTATACCGAAACTACCCAGTTTCTTATTTTTGTATTCCGAATTTAGACTTTCGCAATTATCTTCGAAAAGGTGAATATTATTTTTTTTACATGTTTGTTTTATTTTATCAATATCGTCAGAAAATCCCATTGCATTTGTGATAAAAAAAGCTTTTAATTTATATTTTTTTAAGGCCCTAGAAAAAATTTCTGAAGAACAATTGAATGTTTTTAG
>CACKFP010000029.1 GCA_902599485.1 uncultured Pelagibacteraceae bacterium
TGTTTTAAGAGTAATCTTTTTTTTTGTTATTAAAAAAAAAGATATGAGAATAGATGCTTGTATTAAAGTTCTTCCCAAATATAACTCAAATAATGCAATATCTTCAAAAATAAACTTTATTAATGAGTCTTGAATGGAAAAAAAGGCCATTCCAGTCATAATAAACAAAATACCTTTTGTATTATCGTTTGTTTGCATATCGCACCTATATCAAAAAAACTTTAACCTTCATAATTAATAAGATACTCTTAAAGAAATGAGTGATTTTGAACCAATTTATGGTGGATGTATTTGTGGGAGTGTAAAGTATTCAATAAATAGCAAACCTCTTTTTACTCAGGTCTGCCATTGTTTAGATTGCAAAAAATTAACTGGATCATCTTATGTAATGAATACTAGTATTTTTGAAGATTCTTTAAAAATTAATGGTGAACTTTTAAAAGTTGAATTGATTGCAGGTAGTGGGAAGAAATGTTCTCATTACTTTTGTAAAAATTGTGGGGTTTATATTTATGCCGATTATGAATTTGCAATTAGAAGATTAACAGTTAGAACAAAGACTCTTTTGAAACCGAAAGACTTTCCACCTCAAGCACATATATTTGTAAAAGATAAGGATCCATGGATAAATATTGCAGACAAAAATATTTGCTATGATGAAATGTATGATCCAAAAATTGCTTGGCCTAAAGAAAGTTTAGATAGATATAAAGAATATCTCGAGTCTAATTAAGGATAAAATCAGCCGCTCTTTCACCTATCATTAAAGTAGGTGCATTTAAATTACCACTTGTAATCTCTGGCATAACAGAAGCATCTGCAACTCTTAAATTTTCTAAACCATGAACTTTCAATTTTTCGTCAACTACTGCCATTTTGTCCACTCCCATTTTTAATGTACAGGATGGATGATAAGCTGTTTCGGCTTTTGATCTAATATACTCGGTTATTTGTTCATCATCAGTTGCACTTTCACCTGGACCTATTTCTTTTCCAGCGTAAGGTTTCATTGAATCTTGACTTAAAATCTTTCTAGCTACACGAACACACTTAATTGTTTCTTTTAAATCATATTCATCTTTTAAATAATTAAATTGAATTTTTGGGTAATCGTATGGATTTGAGCTATTTAATTTAATATGTCCTCTACTTTTAGGTTGGTTCAAGCTTGCATGTAATTGATAACCATGTCTGTCAGGATCAACTAATCCATGATCGATTACGAATGCTGGAAAAAAATGAAATTGAATATTCGGATAGCTTTTGTCTTCTGAAGACTTGCAGAAACCACCTGCTTCTAAAAATGAAGTAGAACATGGACCACTTTTTGAAAGAAACCATTGAACACCAATTTTAAGCATATTTATTTTGTTAACATAAGAATAGAGCGTATCTTTAGTTTTACATTCTTGCTGAATGTAGGTTTCTAAATGGTCTTGTAAATTTTGACCTACTCCCTCTAAAGAATGTACAACATTAATTCCTTTATCTTTTAAATCTTTTTCAGGTCCTACACCAGATAACATTAATAGTTGTGGTGAATTTATTGAACCTCCACTTAAAATAACTTCTTTGTTAGCATAAACCTTTGTGACTTTATTTTTGATATTTACCTCTATTCCAACTGCTTTTTTTCCTTCAAAAATAATCCTTTCAGCAAAAGAATTGGTAAAGACTTTTAAATTTTTTCTTTTTTTTGCAGGTTCTAGATAATATTTAGAAGCGCTAGCTCTTTGACCTTTATGAATTGTAATATCATACATTCCAAATCCTTCTTGATCTTCTCCGTTCATGTCATTATTTTGTTTATACCCCGCTTCAACAGAAGCGTTAATAAAAGCGCCAAACAAAGGATTTTTATTTTTGGATTGATTTACTGGCAAAATTCCCTTTCCACCTCTGAATTCATTCTCTCCTTCAGACCATGTCTCAATTTTTTTAAAAAACGGTAAAACATTTTCATAAGACCATGATTTCAAGCCAAATGAGGCCCATCTCTCATAGTCGTTTTTGTTTCCTCGAACATAAACCATTCCGTTATGTGCAGAACAACCACCTACCATTTTTCCTCTTGGGCAAAATAATCTTCTATTATTTAAATTAGGCTCTGGTTCTGAATAATATTTATAATTATATTTGGGATCGTGCATTGCATATAGAATTGCCAAAGGCATATTAACTTTCCAAATATCACTAGATCCACCTGCCTCAAACAAGGCAACATTAAATTTCCCATTTTCACTTAATCTATTTGCAAGAACACATCCTGCTGTACCAGCTCCAACAATTATGTAGTCAAAATTCATTTACTTTTTAAGTTTATCTGCAAGTACTAATTTATCTAATTTAAAACTATTTTTATTTTCGTTAATAAAATCATCCATAATTTTTATTTTATCTTCTTCAAATTCTGTAACTTTTCTTTTTTCAAGATCAATATAAAGAGATATACTTTCTGTAGTTGCAGCAAGTTTTCCTGTTTTTTTTTCGATCATCTCACATTTTAAATGTAATCTTTTCTTATCATGATCAAAGAAAGTGCAATAAACATCAACTTCTTCATTTTCTTTAACTTCATTGTCGTAAGTTGTTCTTGTTTCAACCACCATTGTACTTCTTTTATTTATTTGTGCTTTAGCTCCGCCCATATCAAATTTATTAAGCATTGTTTCCCATGCTTCATCAAAAATTAAAATATAATAAGCCATGTTCATATGCTCATTATAATCTGTCCAATCTTTTATTATTTTTCTCGAAGCTAAATGAAATGCCATTTTATTAGCTTTTATTTATTTTATCTGCTACTAACAATTTTCTTTGCATCTCTCTTAAAACAGGTCTTTCTATCAATTTACCATCTATTACAACTAAACCTGTATTTGCTTTTTTAAATTGATCCATAATTTTTTTAGCTTTACTTATTTCTTCTTCAGATGGAGTAAAAATCTCATTTAAAATACTTATTTGTTTCGGATGAATCGATCCTTTTCCAGTGAAACCTAAATTTTTGACAAACTGTGCTTCTTTTTTCATTCCTTCCATATCTTCTAAATTTAAATAAGGAACATCAATAACATCAACTCCTTTACTTGCGCCAGCATGAACTAACCTTGATCTTGCATAAACTAAATTCTCTAATTTGTTTTCCACTCTCAATTCTGCTGCCATATCCTCTCCACCAAAATATAAAGCAACTATTCTATCGCTAGAATGTGCAATATCATAAATACTTTCAAGAGCTTGATTAGTTTCCATTATAACATGAAGATCAGTATCTAAACTACAATCAGTAAGCATGTCATCAATAAATGTAATTTCGTCAGGTGTTTTAACTTTAGGCAACATGATAGCTTTAACCTTTAGTTTATTTGATGCAATAGCTTCTAAGTCTAAAAGACCATTTTTAGTTCTTTGACAATTTAATCTAACAACTAATTCAACATCATTTTTTACTTCTAGTGACTTTAATGCTTCAATAGTATTTTTCCTTGCCTCGTCTTTATCTTTCATGGCAATTCCATCTTCTAATTCTATACAAACCATATCAGCTCCTGAAGCCAAGGCTTTTGGAAACATCTCTGGTTGAAGACCTGGTGTAAATATAAAGCTACGTCTAACCCTTAGTTTATTTAAGTCCATTTAATTTTTATTTCTTATAATTGTTAATGATATGATATTATATTTTACTAGAAATAAAAATGAACAATAAGGTCTTCATCTCATGTGCAGTTACAGGATCTGGTGATACAGCAAGTAAACATCCTGATTTACCTAAAACTCCAGAGCAAATTGCAAAAGCAGCAATAGAGTCTGCTAAAGCTGGTGCTGCAATTGCCCATATCCATGTCAGAGAGGAAGATGGAACTCCAAGTAGAAGACTCGAGCTTTATAAAGAAGTGGTTGACAGAGTGAGATCATCTGAAACTGATGTAATTCTTAATCTCACGACAGGCATGGGTGGTGATTTAGATATCGGCCAAGGCAAGAACCCTTTAGACTTTGGTCCAATGACAGACATGGCAAATGTAATGGAAAGAATTGCTAATGCAGAACAATTTCTTCCAGAAATATGCACACTTGATTGTGGAACCTTAAATTTTGGAGATAGTTCAGTTATCACAGTCAACACACCTAACGATTTAAGAAAAGCTGCAAAAAAACTTCAAGAAATAAAAGTTAAACCTGAAATAGAGGCTTTTGATTTAGGAAATATGTGGTTTGGTGCTCAATTATATAAAGAGGGATTATTAAGTGATCCACCTCTTTTTCAAATGTGTTTAGGAATTCCATGGGGAGCACCGGCAACACCATTAGCTATGCAAGCGATGAAAGATATAATGCCTAAAGAAGGTATATGGTCAGGTTTTGCAATATCTAAAAACGAAATGCCATATGTTGCTCAAACTGTAGTAATGGGAGGTAACCCAAGAGTTGGTTTAGAGGATAATTTATATTTATCCAAAGGTAAATTGGCAACAAATCCTCAATTAGTTGAGAAAGCTATAAGGATCGTCACAGATCTTGGTGTAGAGATTATGTCACCCTCAGAAACAAGAGAAAAATTAAAGCTTGTAAAACACAAGTAATGTCAAAAATTAAAACTGTAGGAATAGTTGGAACTGGTGTCATAGGGACTGGCTGGATAATAAGAAATTTAGCTCACAACAAAATTGTTCATGCATATGATCAAAACAAAAATTTCAAAAAATATGTTTTAAAAGAAATAAAAAGAACTTCAAAAAGTATAAAAAAACTTTTTGGAAAAAAAATTTTAATTAAAAATTTAAAATTCTTTAATTCTTTGGAAAAGGCTCTTTCAAATGTGGATTTTGTTCAAGAAAGTGTATTAGAGAATTATAAAGTTAAAACTGATTTAATCCAAAAAATCTCTAAATATGTAAAATCAAATGTAATTATTTCTTCAAGTTCATCAGGACTTTTGCCCTCTAAAATTTTTTCTAAGAGTAAAAATCCTCAAAGAGGCATAATTGGACATCCATTTAACCCAGCGTATTTATTGCCAGCAGTTGAAATAGTTCCTGGAAAAAAAACTACAAGAAAGTTTCTTTCAGATGCAAACAAATATTACAAATCAATCTCAATGAGGCCAATCATGCTTAAAAAAGAATTACCAGGTTATTTATCAGATAGACTTCAAGAGGCATTGTGGAGAGAGGGTTTACATATTATTAATGAAAATTATGCAACAACACAGGAATTAGATCGTGCAATAGAAGATGGACCAGGTCTTAGATACTCAATAATGGGCACCTTTTTAACCTTTCATCTTGCTGGAGGTAATGCAGGAATGAAACATATGTTAAAGCAATTTGGTCCAGCCTTAAAATTACCTTGGACAAAATTAAAAGCTCCAAAGTTAACAAATAAATTATCTTCTAAACTTATATCAGGTACAAAAAAACAAGCTAAAGGTAAATCAATTAATATGCTTTCAAATATTAGGGACCAATATTTAGTTGATGTATTAAAAATTAGAAAAAAATATGAGAATAAAATTAGAAATTGATGAAAGAAAAAATTTTTATAAATAAAACTGGTGGATGTATCTGTGGAAATATAACTTTTAAGGTTAAGCTTGATGAAGTCCCTTTAGTTTTCAATTGTCATTGTATTGATTGTAGAAAAAAAATAGGAGGTATAATGACAATTATACTGCTTAGAGATGGAGCAATAGATATAGATAAGTCTAAATTAAAAATTTATGAACATGAAGGTGGCAGTGGAAATAAAATTAAAAAACATTTTTGTGGGAAATGTGCTGCTCCTATTTTAACTTATGTAGAAAAGTATAAAAAATACTATTTATATGCAGGTTTACTAGACGATATTAGTTTTTTAAATAAAGCAGAGAACATACACTATAAAGAGTCTCATTTTCCATTTATGGAAATAAGCGAAAAAAATATTAAAGTTTAAATACTAATGCATTCTTAAAGTATTGCCGTCTACAGCAATTACTTGTCCTGATATCCTTGGTGCATCACTCGAAATTAAAAAGCTACAAATTCTTCCAATATCCTCTTCATAGACCCATGTATTCATTGAAGTCATTGAAACAAATTCTTTTTCTATTAATTTTTTTGAAATATTTAAAAACTTCGATTTATCCCTTATTACTCTACCCATTCTATCTCCCTTTATTGTTCCAGGACAAATAGCGTTTACTCTAATTTTAAATTTTCCTAGTTCCATTGCCAGTGTTTTGGTTATACCAACAACTGCCCACTTACTTGCACAGTAAGGGGATCTTAATGGAAATCCAAATATACCTGCGGTTGATGATAAATTTATTATAGCTCCACCTTTATTTTTTTTTAACATTGGAATTGAATATTTTGAAAAATAAAAATGGCTAATAACGTTTACCTTTAATGTATTTTCCCAATCCTTACTTTTTAATTTTTCAAGTGTCCCAGTTGGCCCAGCAATTCCAACGTTATTTATAAGAGCATCAATTTTTTTTGTTTTTTTTAATATTTTGCTAAAAAAATTTTTTACTTGGTTTTCATCAGAGGCATCGCACTGAAATACAAATAATTTTTTATTATTGAGCTTGTGCGTCTTACATTTATTCAGAAATTTTGGATTGATATCACAAAGATATACTATTGCACCTTTATCTAAAAATATTTTTGCCGAACTCCATCCAATACCTGAACCTCCTGCGGATATGATTATCTTTTTATTTTTTAAGGTAATGCTCATTTTTAATTTTAAAAGATAATTCAAACTAACAAATCTTCCAACTATTAATATGTCAACTAATAATTGAATTGAGCACTAAATTATTTTATATTGATATTGATTATGTACTCAATTTCAAAAATCTCAAAAAACGGCACTTATCTTCAAGTAATTTGGGATGATGGAAAAGAGAGTAAATTTAATTATATGTGGCTGAGAGATAATTGTCCTACAGCACACGATAAAGATTCTAGGCATCGAATGTTTAATATTTTAGATGTATCAGAAAATATAAACCCAAAAAAATATAATCTTAATAGCGATGGTAAATTAGAAATAGAGTGGAGTGAGGGAAATCATGTAAGCCATTATGATATTAGTTGGCTTAGAGAAAATTGTTACACAATTAAAAATAACGAAGAATACAAATCACCTTATCAATTATGGGATAGTAGTTTAGAAAAAAATATTGATAGTATATATATAAATCACAATGAAATTATATCTTCTGAAGAGGGATTAGTTAAATGGTTAGAACTTCTTCATTATAAAGGAATAGCAATAGTTTATAATGCTCCAGTAGAAAAAAATTCAGCGTTCCCTGTTTTAAACAGAATTAGTCACACAAGAGAGACATTTTTTAAAACACCTTTTGAAGTTATAAATATACCAAAACCTAATAACTCAGCCTATACAGCTCATGCACTTCAAAATCATATGGATTTACCATGGTTTGAAAATCCTCCTGGGTATCAATTTTTACATTGTTTAGTTAATTCAGCAAAAGGTGGTGACTCATCTGCAGTAGATGCTTTCGCTGTAGCAGAATATTTAAAGAAAAACGATAAAGATACTTTTGATACGCTAACAAAAATACCTTTAAAGTTTAGAGACAAAGATTACACACAAGAAGCTCATAGAAGCTTTTATGGCACTGCAATAAGTTTAACAAAAGATGGTGATTATAATGATGTTAGATTTAGCACTGCAACCATGGACGCTTTAGATTGTCATCCAGATCAAATGGATAAAGTTTATAAATCTCACCATAAATTTGGAAAACTTTTACACGATGATAAATTTCAAATAAAATTTAGACTAAGACCTGGAGATATATATACATTCAATAATAGAAGAGTTCTTCACGGAAGAACTGAGTTTGATCCAAATTCTGGACACAGACACCTACAAGGTTATTACATGGATAGAGATGAAATTGTGGGTAGATTAAATTATCTTAAGAAATAAAAAAAAAGGGCTTTGAAAATCAAAGCCCTTTTTATCTAATTTATTTTAAAGTTATTATGGAAGCCAACTTTTCCATTTATCTGGATTATTGTCTAACCACTCATTAACAACTTCTTTTACATCTCTTTTCTTAATATCAACTTCAACTAACATTTTAGCTTGGTCAATATTTTGTAAAGACATTTTTTCAAAGAACTTCTTAGCATCAGCATGTTCTGCACTAGCAAAAGTAGCTGGGTTACCGTAGTTCATCGTGTAATCTTTAGCCCAACCAGTTGCTGGCCATGCAGCAGTTCCACAATCTTTCCAGTTATTTGCTTCTGTGAAGCTGTCACAAGTTTTGTGTTCTGGAAGTTGTACACCAACCATATCATACTCACCAAAGAACCAATGCGGTGACCATAGATAAAGTAGGAATGGCTCTTTACGCATGTAAGCAGCTTTTGCCTCTG
>CACKFP010000030.1 GCA_902599485.1 uncultured Pelagibacteraceae bacterium
ATATAATACGATAGCTGGAACAACGCTAACAAAGAATAATAAATTTATCTCCATTATAAATTAGAAATATAGTAATAAAGATAAAACCACTAATATTAAAACTAATATGATGACAGCTATGTAATTGAGTTTGATTTTAAATTTGCTTAATAAAAATTCATTAATTTTTTCCCAGAAAATAATAATTAAAATTAATAGTACTGCTGGAAGAATAAATTTAATCATAAATCTATTTACATAAAAAAATACATCAATCCAAATATAACAAGTATAATTATTATCCAAATTGAAAAATTAGATATCAATTGTTTAATATTTGAGTTTGATCTGAGAAAATTAGGTAGAACTAATATTAAGACTAATATTAAAAATATTGCAGGAATTATCTGGTCAACAGTCAAATTAATTTTTTATATTATAACCTTTTTTAAGTATAATTGAGACAATAGTCACACATACAATTAAAAATATAAACATTGTTGAAATACTTATCCAAATATCAAAATCAGAAACTCCATAAAATGCAAACCTCAGCCCATTAATTAAATATACAACAGGATTAAAATAAGTGACTGTTTGCCAGAAACTTGGGAGCATATCTAGCGAATACAAACTTCCACCTAAGAATACCATTGGTGTTATGACAATTGTTGGTATTATAGACATTTGCTCGAAATTTTTGCTAAGAAGTCCAATTAAAAACCCAAACAAAGCAAAAGTAAAAGCAACTAGAATTAATAAGAAAATCATTAGTAAAGGAAACTTTACATTTACTTCTGCAAAGAAAAGTGAAGTGCAGAAAATTACTGCAGCAACAATTAAGGTTTTAGTTGCACCTGCACCAACATAAGCAATTACAATTTCTACAGTAGAAATTGGAGCTGCTAAAATTTCATAAATTGTTCCATTAAATTTAGGAAAAAAAATTCCAAAAGAAGTGTTACTGATAGATTGCGTTAATAATGTTAACATCAATAATCCTGGAACTATATAAGAGCCATAACTAATGCCATCAATTTTTTGTACATAATCCCCAATTACCGAGCCGAATACTATAAAGTATAATGAAGTAGATAAAACTGGAGAAAGAAGAGATTGTATTAATGTTCTTCTAAATCTATCCATTTCATGAAAATAAATTGCTCTTAATGCGTAAAAATTAATCCTCATTATTTTCCTTTACCAATGTCACAAAAATCTTTTCAAGATTATTTTGCTCTGTTTTTAAATCTCTCATCCTCAAACCTGCATTTTTTAAATCTTGAAGCATCTTTGTAATACCTGTTCTTTCAGCATGTAAGTTATAGTTATAAATTAATGAATAATTATCATTAGAGATTGATAGATTATATTCATCAAGTTCTGATGGAATTTTTTCAACTTTATCCTGCAACTCAATAGTTAATTTTTTATGACCCATTTTTTTTAATAAATCTATTTTATTATCAACAACAATGATTTCTCCTTGATTAATTACAGCAACTCGGTCTGCGATTGCCTCTGCTTCTTCAATATAGTGTGTTGTTAATATTATAGTTACTCCTGTTTTCCTTAATCCCTCTACAACTTTCCACATATCTTTTCTCAATTCTACATCAACGCCTGCTGTTGGTTCATCAAGAAATAATATCGAAGGTTCATGTGATAATGCTTTTGCTATCATTACACGTCTTTTCATTCCTCCTGAAAGCTGATTTAACCTTAAATCTTTTTTATCCCATAAACTAAAATCTTTTAGAACTTTTTCTATATGTTGGGGGTTTGGCTTTTTTCCATATAAGCCTCTTGAATATGAAACATTGTTAAACACTGTTTCAAATTGTTCTAGTGAAATTTCTTGGGGGACCAGTCCTATTCTTGATCTTGTTTCTCTATAATCTTTTATAATATCAAAACCATCTACTGTAATTACTCCAGAAGTTGGTTTAACTATACCACATACAATACTTATCAGTGTAGTTTTGCCAGCTCCATTTGGTCCAAGCATAGCAATAATTTCACCTTGTTTTATATTTAGATTGACAGTTTTTAAAGCGTTAAATCCATTGTCGTATACCTTTGAAAGGCCATCAATTGTTATTAAATCTTTAGTCATTATCTGAGGTCTTAATTTGATATAGAGATGTTTTTAGTGACAAGCAATATTATATTTTTTTAATCTCCAATAATTGTATGGCCATGGAGTTAAAAATCCAACTAAAAGCATTATTGGTACTACCCACCAATTTAAAATAGCTCCACCTGTTAAAATTACATCTGTGAGGTTCATGGCTATTTCCATACTGACCATTGATATAAAGCTCATACCAAGCGCAGTCTTTAATGCTTTGGAAAAATCAAGTTTTTGTCTTAGTAAAATTATAGTTTCTAAAATAATACTTGTAATCAAACCATTTATAATTGCTAAAGTCATGATGGCTAAAACAGGCCAGGGAATTCCTGTTATCTGAAAATACAATATAGTTCCAAAGTCACCAATTGCACAGCCTAGTAAACACCAAGCAGTATTTTTTGCGCTTCTTTTCCAAGTATGCTTGCATGACCAATTAAAATTAATTGCTTCTGAACTCATTGTTTGCTCATTTCTAAATGATATTCATAAATATCATCTTTCCAATAAGATTTAATGTACGAAAGAATGTTATCAATACCTTCATCACTTATTTTGTCACCAAAACCCATCATCTTGCCTTCATAATTTTTTATCAATTTAGCAAATCCATACTTTATCATTCTATGTAGTAACTCATCTGTATGATGCCAAGTATGACCAGTTCCATTTAAAGGGGGTGCTTTTCTATGCCCATCTTCATCTAAACCTTGCCAATTTGTAGCTCCAGCTAAATTTGCTTGGTGACAAGAAACACAATATTGATTGTATAATATCTTGCCATTTTTAATTGCTTCTAATGAATCTCTTGTTATGGGGTAGTGCGAATGAGAGAAAGCAGTATCTGCATAAAATAAAACAATAAGAATAAAAAAATACTTTTTCATTAGTGTGGAGCCCTATATCTGCTATGACAAGCTTTACAGCTCGACCACATATATTGTTTCAAAGCTGCTCTAAAATCATCTTGGTCTTCGATAATTGAAGCTAGCTTTATCATTTGATCAGATGATTTTTTCATTAGAGCATTAAATTCATCTTTTTCTTCCCAAATAATTGGTAAAGCCTCTGTTCCGTGTCCCTCTTTTGTATTTTCTGGAAATAAATTTAGTAATTCTAAATAATTATCACTCATTCTAATCATCAGTTTTTTTGAGTCCTCAATTTCAACTTCGTTAAGTAAAATACTAATTCTTTTTGCTAGTTTATAATTTTGACTGAATAAAGATTTTCTTTTCTTTATAATGTCTTTTGCACTTTCTTCTGATAAAACATTAGAATTAAATGAAAAAGAAAGTCCTAGAATAAACATTATTTTGAAAATATTATTTATTTTTATAAAATGGCTCATGTCGAATAGTATAACATTACAATATAGTTGGTTAGCTAAATTTTTCCATTGGTTCACTTTGCTCCTTCTAATTGCTCAGATACCAATGGGGTTTATTTTAGTCAGATTGGATTTTTCGGATTTAAGAATAACTATAGAAAATGTGCACGTAATTGTTGGGATATCTATATTTTACATAACTTTATTTAGGTTAATTTATAAATTTTTTAGCAAGTCCCCAAAACTAATGCCTGAGGCATTCTTTGGACAAAACTTGATTGCGAAATTGAATCATTTCGCTCTTTATGTCGCACTTTTAACAATAACAACATCAGGAATTTTAAAAAAGCTATTTAATGGTGAAAAACTAAATTTTTTTATTTTTAAATTAAGGATTGAAGATAACTTTGATTTAGCAGATCAATTTTACAATGTTCACGTTATTTCAAATTACACATTAATAGTTTTAATCTCATTACATATTTTTGCTGTTTTGTTTCATCAAATATTTTTGAAAGAAAACATCTTGAAAAGAATGACCAGATAATTAAATAGAGCTCATGAAAAAATATTTTGTCTTTTTTATTTTATTCTTGATACCAAATATCTCATTTGGTTTTGAAAAAACCACAAACTTTGATCTGAAAAAATTATTTGAAATTCAAAAATCTGGTAAAACAATTGTTATTAATTCTTGGAATGAATATTGTTCAACTTGCGCAGCACAAACAAAGGTTTTCGATCAAGCAATGAAAGACTTTAAGGATGTAGAATTTTTATTCTATGAGCAAACAGAACATGAAGATATTGCTAAAGCTTTAGGTGTAAATTATTGGACTACAATTGTAGTTTTTAAAGGTGAAAGTGAAGTAGCAAGAGAAATTGGTTTAACTGACAAAGACCAAATATATAATTTAATAAACAAAGGGATATAATTCCTTTTTACCTCCCCTTTCGAGGAGGTGAATTCAACAAAAAAGAGAGAAATAAATGAATGTTAAATTCAGGAATAATTTTTTAAATTATGACTGCTATATAGAATTAATTTTTTTTTTGTCAATTTATGAAAAAGCAAGAAAAATTAGGGATTTTAATTAAGTAATGCCTTTTGAGCTGGTAAATAATCATGACCAAATACATCAGCAACAGCTTTATGAGTAACACCTCCTTTAAATACATTTAATCCTGCTTGAAAATTTTGATCATCATTTAAAGCTCTTAAGTACCCATCTTTTGCTAATTTAGATAAAAAAGGAAGAGTTGCTTTATTCAATGCAATTGTTGATGTTCTAGGAACACCACCGGGCATATTTGCAACACAATAATGAATTATATCATCTATTATAAAAGTTGGTTCTGCAAAAGTAGTCGGTTTACTGGTCTCAACACATCCTCCTTGATCAATTGCAACATCTACAATTACTGATCCCCTTTTCATTTTTTTTAACATATTCTTTGTAACTAATTTTGGTGCCTCAGCACCCGGTATCAAAACTCCACCTACTAACAAATCACATTCAGAAATTAATTTTTCTAAATCAGTTTTATCACTTAAGTTGGGAATTATTTTGTCTCCAAATATTTGGGAAAGTTCGTTTAATCTTTTTTCAGATTTATCTACAATATTAACCTTGGCTTTCATGCCTGTTGCAATTATCGCAGCATTTTCACCTACTACTCCACCTCCAAGTATAACAACATTTCCAGGTTCTACGCCAGGTGCTCCTCCTAACAAAAGACCACGACCTTTTTGATTTTTTTCTAAACAATGTGCACCTGCTTGAACTGACATTCTTCCGGCTACTGCACTCATTGGTGCTAGCAAAGGAAGTCTTCCGTTGTTATCTGTGACTGTTTCATAAGCGATGCATATTGATTTGCTGTCTATTAAGCCTTGTGTCAGTTCCTTAGCTGCAGCAAGATGAAGATATGTAAAGACAACTTGATTTTCTCTTATCATTTTTACTTCACTAGATTGTGGCTCTTTAACTTTAACGATGATGTCAGAGTCGTTAAATATATCTTCAGCTGTATTAACTATTTTTGCTCCACTTGATACGTAATGATCGTTTTCAAATCCTGCTTCAAAACCTCCATTATTTTCAATTAAAACTTCGTGGCCATTTGAAGTTAATGTCTTTACACTTTCGGGAGTGAGTCCAATTCTATTTTCTTGAGGC
>CACKFP010000031.1 GCA_902599485.1 uncultured Pelagibacteraceae bacterium
AAATTATCTGGATGCTCTCTTAATAGGTAATGTTTCTTTTGAAGACCAATTCCATGTTCTCCTGTAATTGTTCCCTCTAATTCTAAAGCTTTGTTAATTAGATCATCGCTATACTGTCTAATTTTTTTTTGTTTTTCTTCATCATCAGGATCATACAATATTATGGAGTGAAAATTTCCATCTCCAACATGACCAACCATTGGTGCAGTTAGACCTAATTTTTTTACTTCTTTTTCCGCCCATGAAATGCACTCAACTAACTTGGAAATTGGTACACAAACATCTGTAGAATACACTTTCATATCATGACCTAAAGCTTTTACTGAATAGTAAACATCATGCCTTGCTTTCCATAATATTTTTTGTTCTTCAGGAGAAGATGCCCATTGAAAATCACTTCCACCATTATTTTTTGATAATTCTTCAACAATTTTTATAGACTCATTATTTGATAGTTCACTTCCATGGAATTCAAAGAATAAAGTTGGTGATGCTTTGATGTTTTCTAGCTTTGAATATTTAATGCTAATTTCCATTTGGTCTTTGTTTAACATTTCAATTCTTGCAATTGGAACACCGTACTGAATAACTTCTTGCGCTGTCTTTACTGCTGAGTCTAAATCTGGAAAATAACAAACTGCACTCATTATACTTTCAGGTATTGGTGATAGTCTTAATTGAACTTCTGTAATAATTCCTAATGTTCCCTCAGATCCAATAAACAAATTAGTTAAGTTATATCCCGCAGAAGTTTTTTTAGTTCTTGCACCAGTTTTAATTATGTCTCCATTTGGTAAAACAACTGTTAAGCCAGAAATAACTGTTCTCATTGTTCCATATTTCACTGCCATTGTTCCTGAAGCTGAAGTAGATGCCATCCCACCGAGTGCAGCATCCGCACCAGGATCTATTGGAAAAAATACTCCATCTTCTCTTAAATATTCATTTAATTGCTTTCTTGTTACATTTGCTTGCACTCTGCAGTCAAAATCCTCAGCATTTACACTTAAAACTTTATTCATTTTTTCTAAAGAAATCGTAATACCATTTTGATTTCCAACAACATGGCCTTCAAGAGATGTGCCGGTTCCAAATGGAACCACTGGAATTTTATGCTCGTTACAAATTTTTAGAATTTTTGAAACTTCTTCATTAGTTTCTGGAAATACAACTGCCTTTGATAATATTGGGTTATAGGTATCTTCCCCTCTTGCATAATTTGCACGAGTAGACTCTGAGGTAGAAAATCTTCCGTTAAATATCTTTTTTAATTCTGCTTGGACAGTTTCGTTCATTCTTTAATAATACAAAAATATTAATTAAAAATACAGTTTATTTAGAAAGCATCTTGCCTATATTTTCTAAGGCTTGCATAATATTATCTCTAGATGCGGCAAAACTAAATCTAACGTAATCATTACAAGTTTTACCGAATGCAGTGCCAGGAACAATTGCAACACCTGCTTCATGCATAGCTTTTTTGCAAAACTCAGATCCATTCATGCCAGTCCCTTTTATATTTGGAAAAGCATAAAAAGCTCCTCCCGGCAAACTACACTCAACTCCTGGTAAATCATTTAATCCTTTATGAATTAAATTTCTTCTTAATGTAAATTTATCTAACATATCTTTAATTGAGTCTTCAGGACCATCTAATGCGGCTATACCAGCATATTGGGCTGCTGCATTAACACATGATACACTATTAATCAAAAGTTTGTTTACATGTTCAACTAAATGCTCTGGCCAGTAACTCCAACCAAGTCTCCATCCAGTCATAGAATATGCTTTACTCCAACCCTCAAGAACAATTAATCTATCTCTTAGGTTAGGATAATTAAAGAAAGTCGGCATTTCTTTATAATCAAAAATTTGTCTACTATAAATTTCATCACTTAAAATTGTGACCTGCGGATGTTTTTCTAATTCTTTTGCTAAGTAGTCAATTGCAGGTTTTTCAACAAAGCTTCCAGTTGGGTTGTTTGGATTTATTAGAATTAAAAGTCTAGTTTTGTCAGTTATTAAAGACAGAATTTTGTCTGGATCAAATTTTAAATCTTTATCCTCAGTTAAATCATATGGAACAGCTTTTGCTCCAGAATAATTAATCATTGACTCATAAATTGGAAAAGCTGGAGTTGGATGAATTATTTCAACACCTGGTTCACCATAACAAGTAATTGCATAATACATTGTAGGTTTACCACCTGGCATTATTAAAACTCTATTTGGATCAATATCAGCATTGTAAAGTCTCTTGACCCATCTTGCGACAGCTTCTCGACATTCTGGAATTCCATTTGATAAAACATAACCATGATGACCGTCATCTAGAGCTTTTTTTGCAGCTTCAACAACATGTTTTGGAGTTTTAAAGTCAGGTTGTCCTAGACCTAAATGGATCATAGGTTTGCCTTGTGCTTCTAATTTTTTTGCTTCTGCTAGAACAGAAAATGCACTTTCAGTTCCTAAACGATCTAATGCTTTTGCTAATTCAATCATAATTTTTCGTCGACAAACTAACTGAAAAGCAACTTCATGTCTATTTATTTAAAGTGAAAATAATAATAAAAATTATTTATAAAAAATATTTAATTTCGGTAAATTATCTTTGATCTATCTAACTCTTTTACACTTTTGCAGCCCATAAGGATCATATTTCTTCTAATTTCATCGTGCATATTTTGAAGCAGCCTCTCTACTCCTTGTTGACCACCTGCTCCTAAACTGAACAAAAAAGCTTTACCAAAACTACAAGCAGTAGCACCTGCAGCTAAAGCCTTGAGAACATGAGTTCCCCGTCTAACACCTCCATCTAAAATTATCTCAAGTTTATCACCCACAGCATCTGAAATAGCCTTTAGTTGATCAAAAGGAGTTCTAGATCCATCAAGTTGTCTTCCTCCATGATTTGATATTATTATTGCTGTACAACCAATATCAACTGCTCTCTTTGCATCCTCTACAGACATTACACCCTTCAAGGCAAAAGGTCCGTCCCACTTTTTTATACAGTATTCTGCATCTTCCCAATTCATTTGTGGATCATACTGTTCATTAACATAATCTATTACGGATTTTGTAATGTTAGTTCCCTTGTCAGTTTTGTGTTTAATATTTGCAAGTTCAAATTTCTTATTCGTAAAATATCTGAATAACCATCCTGGTCTCATCGCGAAATTCATTATACTTTCTAATGTGAATTTAGGAGGAGTTGTAAAACCAGTTCTGTGATCTCTTTCTCTATTTCCTGCAACCAAAGTATCAACAGTTAAGCACAAACCGTCAAAGTTTGCTCTTTTACACCTATCAATCAAATCATCAGTAAATGATTTATCTTTATGGATATAAAGTTGAAATAATTTTGGTCCACTTGATATGTTAGCAATTTCTTCAATCGAAAATGAAGCCATTGTCGACATGCTATACATGGTACCAAATTTTTCTGCAGCTCTAGCTGAAGCTTTATCTCCATCAGGATGATATAAACTTTGCATAGCAGTAGGTGATAAAAAAATTGGCATATCTATTTTTCTACCAAAAACTGTGGTTGATAAATCTGGTTCTCCTACGCTTCTAAGAATATTAGGGATTAAGTCACAATCATCAAATGAATTTGTATTTCTTTTTAAAGTGGTTTCATCATCTGCACCACCATCAATGTAATGAAAAATTGGAGCTGGAAGTTTTTTTTTGGCTAGCTTTCTAAAATCTTCAAAATTATAACAATTCTTTAAGCTCATGCATTTCGGAATCTTAAATTATTTCGATTAAGATCACTAATCTTTGTGCAGCCCATTAATTTCATGTCTCTTACTAATTCAGTTTTATATAAGTTAAGTGCTCTCTCAACACCTTCTTGACCTGCTGCAGCTAAAGCATAAAGATATAATCTTCCACCAGCACAAGCTTTTGCACCCATAGATAAAGCTTTTAACATATGAGTTCCTCTTTGAAATCCACCTTCACAAATAACATCTAACTTATCACCAACTGCATCAACAATTTCAGCTAATTGATCGAAAGGTGATCTAGATCCATCAAGTTGTCTTCCTCCATGATTTGATACCATTATACCAGTGCATCCGATATCAACTGCCCTTTTAGCATCTTCAACACTCATAACTCCCTTAAGCGCAAAATGGCCACCCCACTGAGAGCACAATTTTTCAGCGTCGTCCCAGTTCATAGATTGATCCAACATAGTAGAAAAATAATTACCAATTGAAGTATTTGTGTCAGTTCCTTCTTTAACGAAATCTTGAAGATGTGGTAGTTCAAATTTTCCTTTGGTTAAATAATTTATTCCCCACATTGGTTTTGTGGCAAAACTAAACAAACTCGAAAGTGTTAATTTTGGAGGTGATGTAAATCCAGTTCTTAAATCTCTTTCACGATTTCCTCCTGTTATCGTATCAACAGTTAAAGCCATCACATCAAATTTTGCTGCTTTTGCTCGTTCTAAACAAGAGTCATTTAATCCTCTGTCTTTATGGAAATAAAATTGAAACATTTTTGGTGTGTCTATTAAAGATGAAATTTCCTCAACACTAACTGTAGCCAATGCCGAAACACCAAACATCGTATTAAACTTCTTTGCAGCTTTTCCAACCGCTCTTTCTCCTTCGTAATGGAATAACCTTTGCAAAGCTGTTGGAGAACAATAAAAAGGCAAATCTAATTTTTTTCCAAAAATAGTTGTCGACAAATCCACATTTTCAACACCTCTTAAGACATTTGGAACTAAGTCAACATCATTAAATGCACTACTATTTCTTGCATAAGTTATTTCATCATCCGCAGCCCCATCAATATAATGAAATATTGGAGATGGAAGCTTTTGTTTTGCCAATTTTCTAAAGTCATAAAAGTTATGACAATCTTTTAATCTCATATCTTAAGTTAAAATTTTTTTGTAAAATTAAACATATAACTATTTGCCCCAGGATTTTTATCTCCAAGACTCGCATTAGAAATATGATTATAAGAAATACCTAATTCAGAATTAGATGAGATATCAAATAATATCTGTATTTGTGTCTTAAATTCAATTTCGTGACCTAAGTCCTTGCCATCTCCTTCGTCATAATATCCAATTGCAAAACTAGGAGAGAAAGTAGTTGAATTAGATTTTTGATTTAATTGATAACCTGTATAAATATATAATGCATCATCAGCTGTTATCATTGCTCCTGTCACAGGCTGAATATTTCCTAAAAAAATATCTTTGCTAGCATTAAAATTTATATATTCGGCACCAAATAGATTT
>CACKFP010000032.1 GCA_902599485.1 uncultured Pelagibacteraceae bacterium
TCTAGTACATCAATATGGTTTGAATTAATTATAGACAAACAATTTGAACAAAAATTTTTACTACAAAGTTTTTCAATACCATTTTCACAATTGAGTGCTTTTGCAACTATTCTTGCAAATGTTGTTTTTCCAATACCCCTTATTCCAGTAAACAAAAATGCATTTGCTGTTTTATTTATTTTTATAGAATTATAAATAGCTTTAGATACTTCAGAGTGACCAACTAAATCTTTAAAAGTTTGTGGTCTGTATTTTAAAGCAAATACTTGAGAATTTTTTGTCATAACAGGAGACCAACCAACCTGGAAAAAACTCACTACCCTTGCTCTTTTTCAAGTCTGGGGGAGTTCGTGGTAATCCCACCTGGAAGGCCTCCATTTCTATTATAACAATAATTTTTTCTAATCTACAATAAAGTTAATTATTTTTTTTCTCGAAATTCATGTGCTTTATAAACACCTAGGACGTGCATGTCTTCACAATGAAAGGCTAATTCCTCTAATGAATTTTTAATTTTTTTTTCATCTAAATGCCCATCGATGTCACACAAGAAAAAAAATGAGGAGAATGAATTTTTTTCAGGAAAACTTTGAAGCTTAGTCATATTCACTCCATTAATTGCGAATCCTGATAAAGCCGAATATAAAGCAGCAGGCCTCTCTCTTAATTTAAATAAAATAGAGGTAATATATTTATTTTTATCAATTTCAGGCTGCACGATATCTTTCCCCATAATTAAGAATCTTGTATAGTTATCATTATCATCTTGAATATTCTCTTTTAAAATTTCAAGATTATATATTTCAGCACTTAGTTTTGATGCTATAGCAGCCTTACTTTTAACTTTTGCCTCAGAAATATATTTAGCAGATCCTGCAGTATCTGCTCTTACGTTACCGTATAGATTATTTTTTTTTAAAAATTCAGAGGCTTGGCTTAAAGCTTGAGCATGTGAGTAAACATTCGTAATATCCTTTAATTTTGAACCCTTAATACCTATTAGATTATGATTGATGGGAAAAAAGATTTCTTCATAAATATTTAATCTGTATTTAAATATTAAATATTCTACTCCAATATTTCCTGTTGTTTTATTTGACTCTGGTATAATTGCCCTAATGTTACTATTTTCACTTGCCCTCTCAAAACATTCATCAAAAGTTTTACAAGGAATGGTCTCTATGCTCGGATAAAGATATTTGGCACAACTCTCACTATAACTACCGGCAATACCCTGATAAACTATCTTCATTAAATTATTTTTTAAATGATTTTATGTAATTTTCTAGATCTTTTTTTGTATCAATGCCACTAGAAAAATATTTTGCCAATATTACATTGATTTCTATATTATTATCAATGGCTCTTAGCTGTTCCAGTCTTTCTTTAGTTTCATTTTCACTTTTTTTAAAATTTACAAATTTTTTTAAAGCTGAATACTTATATAAATATATTCCAAAATGATGATAAATGTTACTAGAGCTATTTTCTTTAATTACTCTATGAAAATTTAAAGCTTCTGTTGCAGAGCTATCAGATATCTTATTTTTTGTAATAACTTTTACAATGTTTTCATTATCATAATCTTCATTTTTCTCGATGTTGTATGCTAATGTTGAAATATTGAAGTTATTTTCTTTTGATAAATTATTTAAGTTTCTTATATCTAGAGGATTAATCATTGGTTCGTCACCCTGTATATTCATAATAAAATCTATATCTTTTAAATCTAATTTCTGAGAGGCCTCAAATACTCTATCTGTTCCAGTTGTGTGATTTATGTCTGTCATAATAAAATTGCCTCCATTTTTTTTTACTTCTGAGGCAATTTCCTTATCACATGTCGCTACATAAACCTCTCCAATTTGGCTTCGTATAGCTTTTTCATATACATGCATAATTAGAGTTTTATTATTAATTTTTATTAATGGCTTTTGAGGGAGTCTTGTTGATGCTAATCTTGAAGGAATTATTATTATTGAATTACTCATATATTCATATTTTATGCGTCTTTGAGACGCAAATTTATAAATTAAATTTCTTATAAATTTTGTTTAACATGTTATACGAGCATATTAAAAAGAAATAATGGATTCATTTGAAATAAACAAAATTATTGCTGCTGTACTTCTTATAGCATTACTTGTAATTGGAATTGGGAAGATTTCAGACATTGCTTTTCATGTAGATAAACCAGAGAAATCAGCTTACAAAATAGATATTGAGGAGAGCAGTCAAATTTCAAATTCAATAGCAGAAAAAATTGAGGAAAAAGTTGATATATCTGCATTGCTTGCATTAGGAGATGTTTCTCATGGAGAAAAAGTTTTCAAAAAATGTTCTGCTTGCCATTTAGTAAATAAAGGTGGAGAAAATAAAATCGGACCTGCATTATATGGTGTAATAGGAAGAAAAGTTGCATCAAAACAAGATTATAAATATTCAAAAGCAATGGCAGCATATGACAAAAATTGGACATTTGAAGAGATGAATGGTTATTTAAAAAAACCTCAAAGTTATATAAAGGGAACTAAGATGGCATTTGCTGGATTAAGAAAAGAAAAAGATAGGGCATCAGTTATTTTGTATCTTAACCAAAATTCAGATAATCCGCTACCTTTACCTTAGTTTTCCAAAACAATACAATAAAATGCTTTTTTGAACATGAACTCTGTTCAATGCCTGTTGCCAAACATGGGAATTTTTTGCTAAAAATACGCTCTCCTCAACTTCATCTCCTCTTGGCAAACAATGCAAAAAAATACAATTTTTTTTTGCATATTTAAATATTTCTTTTTTTATTTTAAATTTTTGAAACTGTTGTTTTTTTCTTTTTTTGTCCACTTTATCATTTAGAGATATTACTTTGTCAGAAAAAATTACATCTGCATCCAAAGCTGCTTTTTTTGGATCATGGTAAATAAAGATTTTTTTCTTATTTTTACTTACCCAATCTTTAACCTTCTTGCCTGGTGCAAATTTTTTTGGACATCCAATGCTCAATTTAAAAGAAAACTTAACAGATGCAGCAATTAAACTGTCCAAGACATTATTGGAATCTCCAATCCAACAAATTTTTAATTTTGATATTGGTTTTTTTTTTATTTCTTCGACAGTAAAAACATCTGATAAAACTTGAGTTGGATGAGATGATGGACTTAAACCATTAATTATTGGTATATTTATATGCTTTTGAAAATCTTCAATTTTTTTATCATCATCAGTTCTCAACATAAAACCGTCACCATATGTAGATAAAATTTTAGCAGTATCGGCAATCGTCTCTCCACCTTGTCCAAGATGAAGTTCGTTTGATCTAAGTGTCAATGTTCCACCCCCAAGCTGTTTAATGGCTAAATAAAAGCTTATTCTTGTTCTTGAACTAGCTTTTTCAAACATTTGTACTAGCATTTTACCTTTAAGAGGTGATCCTTTATCTGGCTCTAAAGTATTTAATTTTTTCCTTTGTTTTTTCCTTTTTTTTGCATCAACAATTATTTTTCTAAGATCTTTGCTGGGAATATCTTTTAGATTTATAAAGTGTTTCATTTTATTTCGTTGCAAACTTTAGCAATAATTTTTAAAGCTATATCAATTTCTCTTTTTTTTACATTTAAAGGAGGTAAAATTCTTATGACATTTTCGGCTGCTCTAATAGTCAATAATTTATTTTCTGCTAATTTTTTTATAAACTCAGTTTGGTCCTTGAAAAGTTGTAAACCAATTAATAGTCCTACTCCTCTAACTTCTTTAATTATCTTAGGATATTTAATCTTTATTTTATTAAGTTCATGTATAAAATATTTTGACATTTTATTTACATTAATCAGTAAATTCATATTTATTTGATCTAAAACAGCATTGCCTACTGCCATTGCAAGGGGGTTTCCACCAAATGTCGAACCATGCGTACCAGGCACCATTGCTTTTGCTACTTTGTTTGTCATCAGGACTGCACCAATAGGAAAGCCTCCTCCAATTCCTTTTGCTATGGGAACTATATCAGGCTTGACCTTTGAGTATTCAAAAGCAAAAAATTTTCCTGATCTTCCAATGCCACACTGAACCTCATCAAGAATTAAAAGAATTCCTCTTTGGTTACATATCTTTCTGATTGCTTTTATGCACCAATTTGGAATTACTTTAATGCCTCCCTCACCCATGACTGTTTCAACCATAATAGCCGCTGTATTTTTTTTAATCAATTTTTTAAGTTTTTTGTGGTCACCAAATTCAAAATGATCAAAACCAGGAACTTTTGGCCCAAATCCTTCCGTCATTTTTTTTGAACCGCTTGCATGTATTGCTGCAATTGTTCTTCCATGAAATGAATTTTTAATACAAATAATTCTATTTTTATGTTTTTTACCAATTGAGTAAAAATATCTTCTGGCAACTTTAATTGCTGCTTCTGTAGCCTCGGCTCCACTATTTTGGAAGATAACGGAATCTGCGAAAGATTTTTCTGCCAATCTCTTTGCTAATCTTTCTCCCTCAGGTATTTTAAAAGCATTAGATACATGCCAAAGTTTTTTTGATTGTTTATTTAATGCACTAATAAGTTTTTTATTTGCATGTCCAAAAGAATTTACTGCAATTCCTTGAACAAAATCTAAATATTTTTTACCATCTGATGTTATTAGAAAACTACCTTTGCCTTTGACAAAAGATAAATTTTTTCTTTTATAATTTGGTGCTAAAGCGCTCATATTTACTTATAATTTTTTTTATCTTATTTGTAAGAGTAATATACAACCTCAAGTTATAGAATCTTATTATGTTGAAAAAAAAGAAAAAAAACTTGTTTTAAGCCACAATTATGCAACATGATGTAATAAATATATAATTAAATACTAAATATAGTAAAAATAATGAGCTGGACTGAAGAAAAAGTTAATAAATTAAAAGAGATGTGGGGCAAAGGACAAACAGCGAGCCAAATTGCTGAAATTATTGGTGGAGTTTCACGAAATGCAGTGATTGGAAAAGCACATAGATTAAATTTATCTTCAAAAATAAAAACTAAGTCATCAACTGCAAACAAAAAAAATTATTCAAATTACAGCAACAATCAAATTCAACTTAAGGGTAAAAGGGGTAAATTTAAATCACTACTATTAGACAAAAATTTTGAGGCTGCAAAAAATCTTACTTTAGAAGAACTAACTGAAGATACTTGCAAATATATGGAAGCTAATCCAAATGAAAAAGATGCTAG
>CACKFP010000033.1 GCA_902599485.1 uncultured Pelagibacteraceae bacterium
TATAATAAATTATATTGTGCAGTATCAGGTTCTTTAATAAGTCCAAATTCTGTTCCAGAATATGTTTATTTAACTGAAAACAATACAGGCAAGAAAATATGTGGTGAATATTATAGATGCTGCATTCCATGCTCCTGTGATTTAATGAAATATTCAAAAACAACTAAGATGAAACACAAATTTAAAGGCATAGAAAAAGAATTTTATGTTTTCACAATAGAAAATCCATGTGGAAAAACAGATTTTCCTGAAAGGGTAAATAAAAAATATTTTTGTAATGGCAATGATTTAGATACGAAACAAGTTTCAGTAGTAGATGGAAAACTGGTCATTGGTTTATTACACAAAGCCAAAACCTGCACTCAATATAATGTTAATGCCATAGACAGGCACCAGGTGACAGGCAGATATTGTACGCTTAGAAACAATACTCCATTAGATCAGCTTCAATCAGGTATGGGAGATATATTCATTAAACTTGCAAGATAACACCAAGATTATATATTCATCAAAATGGTATTGTATAACGAAAAAATTAAACACCTTAGTTGTTCTGATTTAAGGGTATTTTTGAAAAGATTGGTCAAGGATAAGATAGAAAAAGAATGGACCGAGGACTTTATTGATAATATGAACCTCGTAATAATCCCAAGAATGACAATAAAAAGACGTTATGAGAATAAGGGTATAGATATGTCAAGACTGATTGATAATCCTACCTACTATCAGCATGTCAAAAAGAGTGTCGACTCTCGAGGCAATCTTGAATTTAAAGATCGATAATTTTTTTTTCGATACGCCAATTTAATCCCTAGCACTGCATTCATATTTTCTATAAGCTGTTTTAAAAAAACAAACTTAAGAGGGAAATATGAACAAATATTTTAAAATAATTGTTGTTTTATTATCGTCTCTATTTCTAAGTTTCTCAGCAAATTCAACTGAAGTAAAATTTGGACACGTAGGAAAACCTGGATCTTTATTTTCTGCATCAGTTGATCATTTTGCTAAACTTGCAAATGAGAGATTAGGCAGCAAAGGAAAAGTAACTGTTTTTGGTTCTTCGCAACTTGGTAAAGACAAACAAGGAATGCAAAAACTAAAATTAGGTACAGTTAACATGTGGTTACCTTCATCAGTAATGGCATCTATTCATGATGAGTTTGGTGTATTTGATATGCCTTTCATAATTAAAGACAGAAAACACATGAATAAAGTTGAAAGCCAAGTTTTACCAGGAATGTTTAAAAATCTTGAAGATAAAACTGGATACAAAGTTATTGCTGTTTGGGAAAATGGATTTAGACATATCACAAACAACACTAGACCAATTAACACTCCAGGTGACTTAAAAGGAATTAAATTAAGAACACCTAAATCAAAATGGAGAGTTAAAATGTTCCAATCATATGGTGCAAACCCAACTCCAATGTCTTTCTCAGAAGTATTTACTGCTTTGAAAACAGGAACTATGGATGGACAAGAAAACCCATATGCTCAGATTGCTAGTGCTAAATTCCAAGAAGTTCAAAAATATTTATCAATCACAGGTCACGTTTACACTCCTGCTTATGTAACAGTACATAAAGACCACTGGAGCAAACTTCCTGCAGATGTACAAAGTATTTTAGAGCAAGCTGCTAAAGATACACAAAAGTTTGTGTACGCTGAAGCCGCTAATCTTGAAAAATCTTTATTGGGAGTTATCAAATCAGCTGGAGTTCAAGTAAACGAAGCTGACAAAGGTGCTTTCATTAGTGCAAGTAAAGGAATATACGATCAATTCGCGTCAGAAGTACCAACTGGTGGTGCGTTAATTGATAAAGTATCGTCTTTAGCAAATTAACATAATTTGTAACAGGCCCTCTATCAGAGGGCCTGAAAAAAAATGACATTGCAAAAATTTATAAATTCTTACGAAAAAATATTAAAACTAATACTGTTTATAATGATGGTAGCATTAGCAGTAACAG
The DNA here is from genome assembly GCA_902599485.1 of uncultured Pelagibacteraceae bacterium. Taxonomy (GTDB): domain Bacteria; phylum Pseudomonadota; class Alphaproteobacteria; order Pelagibacterales; family Pelagibacteraceae; genus Pelagibacter. The sequence goes on from CACKFP010000033.1 coordinate 1,974, forward strand.
TTTTGCTTGGTGTCACCTTTCGTTTTGCTGGCAGCGCTTTGGTTTGGTATGACGAGGTTGCAGCTGTTCAGCTTGCTTGGATAACTTATTATGGTTCAGCCTATGCGGCTTTGAAAGGCTCTCACATAAGTGTTCCAAGTATTTTCAAAGCCTTTCCATTAGCACTTAGAAAAATTTTCTTTGTAGTGTCAAAATTAGTTGTTTATGGTTTTTTAATATTATTGGCTTACTATGGTTATTTAGTTTTAACTCTTATAACAGGAGAGACTTTAGTAACATTAGAGTGGGTTCCCCAACCTTTTGTACAATCAGTTATTCCAATTGCATCATGTTTATTTATTTTATCTGAAACTTTAAGAATTCCTGAAGACTATAAAAATTTAGTTCTTCAAACAACAGGTGACGAGCAAACAGGAGATATTTAATGATAATTCTTACAATGTTTGCAGTCCTTCTACTTCTTTTATCTATCAATGTACCTATCGCTATTGGCCTTGCAGTAACAACAATTATTGCAATGGTATTGAAGACGGGAACAAGTTTTTTAATTGATACAGCAATTGTTATGTTTGATGGATCAATGAAATTTCCATTGATTGCTATTCCATTATTTATTTTAGCTGGATCAATTATGAATAGTGCAGGTATTTCTAGAAGATTAATTGCTTTTGCTTCAGCGCTTGTTGGATTTATCAAGGGTGGTCTTAGCATGATTAACATTGCTACCTCTATGTTTTTTGCGGAAATCTCTGGCTCAGCTGTAGCAGATGTAGCTGCATTAGGTTCTATTTTAATTCCAGCGATGAAGAAAAAAGGATACCCTGGTCCTTTCGCTGCTGCAGTAACTTCATCCTCTGCGTCCTTAGCTATTATCATTCCGCCCTCAATACCAATGATTGTTTACGCGGTAATGGCTCAAAGTTCAGTTGTGCAATTGTTTGTAGCAGGAATAGTTCCAGGTGTAATAGGTGGTTTCTTCCTAATGTTAGCAGCATATATTACTGCAAGACGTAAAAACTTTCCTGTTGAGGAAACATTTAATATTCCAAATGTAAAGAAAACTGCAAAAGATGCAGCATTAGCATTTTTATTACCAATTATTATCTTAGGTGGAATTTTTGGAGGAGTTGTAACTGCAACTGAAGGAGCAGGTTTAGCTGTTGTAGCATCATTAGTTATTGGATTTATTTATAAAGAAATAGATTTTAAAAGATTATACGAGTCAGCTTGTGAAGGAGCAATTCAAACAGCTTCAGTAATGTTATTAGTAGCTGCATCTGTATTACTTGGCGAGTTTTTAACAATTGAACAAATTCCACAAAAAGTTGCAGAATCAATTATTGATTTTACAAATAATAAATATGCAGTCTTAGGAATACTTAATGTATTTCTTTTAGTAATAGGTTTCTTTTTACATTCAGTTGCTGCAATAATTTTAACGGTGCCGATTGTAATGCCATTAGTTAATGCTGTAGGAATTGATCCAGTTCACTTTGGTATAATTGTGACATTAAATTTAGCAATTGGTCAACAAACACCACCAGTTGCAAGTGTTCTTGTTACAGCTTGCTCAGTTGCAAAAGCAGACATTTGGGATGTAACAAGATCGAATATATCCTTTATATGTGTGTTATTAGTATTGTTAATGTTAGTAACTTATGTGCCAGCTATACCGATGACATTAGTTGAGTTTTTTTATAGGAGCTAAATGAGTAAATTAATTAAAGTAAATAAAAAAAATAAACATTTAGTTGAAGTTGTTATTAATAGACCAGAAAAACTAAATGCAATGACTAAGCCAATGTGGATTGAGCTTGGCAAAGTTTTCAAAAAGTTATCTAAGAATAAAAATTTAAGATGTATCATTATAAGAGGAGAGGGTGGTAAATCTTTTTCACCAGGAAATGATATTGGAGAATTCAAAAAACAAAGATCTTCATCCAAATTAGCAAAATCTTATGGAAAATTTTTGCACGGAACACTTGGAGCAATTTTTGATTGCCCAATACCAACAATTGCTTTGATTGAAGGAATATGTGTTGGAGGCGGATTAGAAATAGCAGGATGTTGTGACATTAGAATTTGTGGTAAAAGCTCTAGGTTTGGAGTTCCAATTAAAAGATTAGGCTTAACAATGGCTGCAAAAGAACTTGAGGTACTTTTAAAAGTAACCAATTACACAACTGCAATGGAAATATTATTTGAAGGAAGAGTCTTTGGAGCTGATGAAGCGTTTCATAAGAGGTTAGTTAATAGAGTAGTTGACGATAAAGATGTTGAAAAAGAAGCCTATAAATCAGCTGAATTAATTTGCGAAGGTGCTCCAAAAGTTGCAAGGTGGCATAAGCAATTTGCAAGAAACATCTTAAAAAATGGAAAAGTCACAGAAAAAATAAATAATCTTGGTTACAAATGTTACGATACACAAGACTTTAAAATTGGATATCAATCTTTCTTAAATAAAACAAAACCAAAATTTAAAAATAAGTAATAGATGACTGCATCATTAAAAGGCATTCGTGTACTTGAGATGGCACAAATAATGGCTGGTCCTACATGTGGATTACTATTAGCTGATCTTGGCGCAGAAGTAATTAAAATAGAAAAGACACCCGGAGGAGATGATACCAGAAACTTCTTACCACCAGAAATTAATGGAGAGTCAGCAGCTTTTATGATGATGAATAGAAATAAGAAAGGTATCGCATTAAATTTAAAAGACAAAGATGGAATAGAGATATTTAAAACGATGGTAAAAAATTCTGATGTAGTTTTAGAGAATTTTAGAAAAGGGACATTAGAAAAATTAGGAGTTGGTTATGATGTTATGTCAGAAATTAATCCTAAAATCATTTTATGTGAAATTTCTGGATACGGTAGAACGGGTCCTTACGCAGATAAAGGAGGATTTGATTTAGTCGCTCAAGGGATGAGTGGGTTGATGAGTATTACTGGCGAAAGCAAAGATAAACCACCAATGAAAGTTGGTGCACCTATTACAGATATAACAGCTGGTTTACTTGCGGCTAGTGG
>CACKFP010000034.1 GCA_902599485.1 uncultured Pelagibacteraceae bacterium
ATCATCGAAAGTGAGTGCTTCTTTGATAGGATCCATGTCCTTATATAAACGATTCTTAAAAAAATGAAAGTATCTATCTTAAATTTTTGCAGATTAAAAAACTTTCTTTAGAGTCTTTTCTACTTGCTGGAGGCTTATAGACATTAAATTTTACAAAATTTTTTTTTGAAAATGCAATTATCTCATTAAATGAAGTTCCCATAAATAATTTTGAGACAAAATAGCCATTTGGCTTCATCATTTTTGTAGCGAAATCCAAAGCTTCTAAAACTAATTCTCCAGTTACCATAGAGTCTAGATTTTTATTTCCCGTAGTATTGACTGCCATATCTGAAATAATTAGGTCAATTTTGCCTCTAAAATAATTACTAATTTTATTTTGTTGTTCAGTATCTGTAAAATCCCCTTTTATAATTTTTACATTCTTTATTTCTTCTATTTCTTTTAAATCTATTGCTAAATGCTTATTACATTTTAAATTACTTGATATATATTGAGACCAGCTTCCAGGAGCAGCTCCAAGATCTATTACTGATATATTATTTTTTAAGAATTTAAATTTTTCGTTAATTTCTTTTAATTTATAAACGGCTCTTGATCTATATCCTTCAACTTTTGATTGTCTAACATAAATATCTCTTCTCTGCTTATTAATCCAATTTTTTGAGATTTTATTTTTTTTCAATTAGTTTTGAACCTTAAAGATTTTGAGATTTTATTATTATCCAAAGTATTTAATTCTATCTCTAGATTTTTCTCGTTTCTCATATCTTTATCATTTACTTTAATACCGCTAGCCAAATGTATAATTCCAATTTTATGATTTGGTAAAAAAGGTTCCACGAAAATTTTATTCTTTTCATCAAACTTTGGAAGCAAGTTGCTAGCCAACCAGTTGCAATTATGAGGAAGAAATTCAACATCTACATTATCAATATATACGCATATATTTATTGCTAGTTGCTCTGAACCAAATATTTGGCCATGACTAAGAGTAGTTTTTAAATTTTTTTGCCAAACATTCCAACAGCTAGAGTCTTTTTCTAATGAAAAAACACCAATATTAATATGCGGAGCAAATGCTAACTTTCTCGCTTTATTAATATCAATTTTAGATTTAATAGCATGTTTAAAATTTTGAGATTTTATAATGGCTAATTTTCCAAACAACCAATTAACCTTACTTAATATTCTATATCCAGGTGTCATTGTCTGGGTAATGCCTAGTTTGCCATTATCACAAGCCTTAAAATATAAGTCTATTGAACTCCAATCTTGAACCCAAGCATCACAATCAATCCACAGATATTTTTTATAGTTAGGAAAATATTTTGGAAGAAATGCTCTTGATACCTGACTTTTTAGCCATTCTTTACCATTAATTTTAGATTGGGGAACCTCAATATCCCATTCAGCTTTTTTGATCTCATCTACTTTATTTTTTAGAAGAGCAGTTTGCTCCTCTTTTAAACCCGCATCAAGTATACAAATGGCAACCTTTTCACTGTGATCGAATTGTTTAATAGAGTCTATTAATTCATTTAGCAATTCAAAGTAATTAGAATCTGCTAGAGAAATAATTACATTCTCTTTCATTACAAAATATCTTCGTGATGATCAACGCCATCATCTTTATCTTTATTTTGTTTTTTTAAAAATAAGTAATGAATTGAACTTGCTGGAATCATTAATAGATAAACAATTCCCGAAATTATAATTGTGTTAAAGGTATATATTAACAACAAACCAAAATATAAGATTATTCCAAATAGAAGAAATATAGAAGTACTTCTTGGAACAACGATTCTTTTCAAAGAATATGTAGGAATTTTACTTATCAAAAGTACAGAAATAACAATGAATAAAGATGGAACAATAATATTTTTATTAATAGTTATAAACTGAACTTCACTAAAACTATAAATTAATGGCATTAATACTAATACTCCACCTGCTGGTGATGGAATACCTTCAAAAAAGTTATCTCTCCATGAAGGCTCACCTCCTGTTGAAACATTAAATCTCGCAAGTCTCAAAGCAACACAAACCACATATATTAAAGATATTAACCAACCAAATCTGCCTATATTATCTAGCGCCCAAAAATACATTATGAATGCTGGTGCAACTCCAAAACTAATTACATCTGTTAATGAGTCTAATTCTTTTCCAACTTTTGATGTGGCTTTAATTAATCTTGCAATTCTTCCATCTAAACCATCAATGATTGCAGCAATTAAAACTGCAATAACTGATAATTCAAATCTTCCATCAAATGCAAATTTAATTGAAGTTAAGCCAATACACACTCCAACTAGTGTCATAATATTTGGCAAAATAACTCTTGAATTTTTATTTGATACTAATCTTATATTTTTTTTTGGATTTTCCATTTATCTTTTGGCTATCAATGTTTCTCCAGCAACTGCCCTTTGATTAACTTTTACTAATGGCTCATAGTTTTCAAAATATAAATCTGCTCTACTTCCAAATCTAATCATTCCTATTCTAGATCCTTGTTCAACATTTTCTTCAACTGAGGTATCTGTTACTATTCTCCGGGCAACCAGTCCAGCTATTTGGACTACAATTATATCTTCTCCGTGAGAATTTTTAATTTTATAATAATTTCTTTCATTATCTTCGCTTGCTTTATCAAGAGATGCATTAATAAATTTTCCAGGTTTGTATAAAATTTCTTCAATTTTTCCTGAACATGGAGATCTATTCACATGACAGTCAAATACATTCATAAATATACTTACTTTCTTAAATTTTTTATTTTCAAGTCCCAATTCTTTTGGTCCGTTTGAATCTAAAACTTGTAAAACCAATCCGTCAGCAGGACTTGTTAAATAGTTCTCATCATTTATTGGAATTCTCTCTGGATCTCTAAAAAAATAGTAACACCAAATACTTAAAACCAAACCTATGAAACCTAAAAAACCATGAATGAAATATAAAATGATCGTTGCTACTACAAAAATTACTATAAATTTATAGCCTTCGTTATGAATCTTTGGAAAAATTTTGTCTATCATAATCGTTCAATTGATAATTCTGGATTAATATGTATATAAAAAGTATAAATTCAATTATTAAGATACATCAAAAAATGAGCAAAATTAAGGTAAAAAATCCCATTGTTGAGCTAGACGGCGATGAAATGACAAGAGTAATTTGGGAATTCATCAAAAACAAATTAATTCTACCTTATTTAGATTTAGGCATTGAGTATTACGATCTAGGAATGAAAAGCAGAGATGATACAGATGACAAAATTACAATCGACTGTGCCAATGCAATCAAGAAAAATGGAGTAGGTATCAAATGCGCAACTATTACTCCTGATGAAGCTAGAGTTGAAGAATTTAAATTAAAGAAAATGTGGAGATCGCCAAATGGAACAATAAGAAATATTATTGGAGGAACAGTATTTAGAGAGCCAATAATTTGTAAAAATATTCCTAAACTTGTCCCATCTTGGACAGATCCATTAATTATTGGAAGGCATGCTTTTGGTGATCAATACAGAGCTACAGATTTTTTAGTTCCTGGAAAAGGTAAATTAGAAGTTAAGTGGACATCGGAAGATGGAAATGATGAAAAGAAATATGAAGTATTTAATTTCCCAGGACCAGGTATTGCTCTTTCAATGTATAATTTAGATAAATCAATAGAGGACTTTGCAAGATCATGTTTCAATTATGGCCTAATAAAAAAATGGCCTGTATATTTATCAACAAAGAATACCATACTAAAAAAATATGACGGTAGATTTAAAGATATATTTCAAAATATTTTTGAAAAAGATTTTAAATCAGAATTTGAAAAAAATAACATAACTTATGAACATAGATTAATCGATGATATGGTTGCTTGTGCTATGAAGTGGCACGGTAAATATATATGGGCTTGTAAAAACTACGATGGCGATGTTCAATCAGATACTGTTGCTCAAGGTTATGGTTCATTAGGTTTAATGACTAGTGTTTTATTGGCACCTGATGGCAGAACAATGGAAGCAGAAGCGGCTCATGGAACTGTAACTCGACATTTTAGAATGCATCAGCAAGGTAAAGAAACATCAACTAATCCAATTGCATCTATATTTGCTTGGACAAGGGGTTTGGCACACAGAGGAAAGTTAGATAGCAATGATGAATTAATTAAATTTGCCAAAACTCTTGAAGAAGTATGTGTTGAGTCAGTTGAATCAGGATCAATGACCAAAGATTTGGCAATACTTATTGGTCCTTCTACAAAATATTTAACAACTAACCAATTTTTAGATGTAATTTATGGAAGTTTAAAAAAAAAATTAAATTAAGGTTTTTAGTTTTTCTAATGCTTCGTCGATTTTATTTGATTCTTGGCCTCCAGCCTGTGCAAAGTCTTTACGACCTCCGCCACCCTTTCCACCTATAATTTCAGATCCTAGTTTTGCAAATTTAACTGCATCGTATTTATTTGTTAAATTTTCTGTTACACCTACAGCAAGACCAACTTTCTCATCCTTATTTGCAAATACTACTACTATTCCTTCACCCAACTCTTTTTTACCTGCATCAACGAGTTTTCTTAGGTCTTTTGGAGATAAATCTTGAACTTTTTGTAATCTAACTTGAGTACCATTTATATTTTCATCTTTAATTATGTTTTTTGTTTTATCAGCTAAAACTGATTGAACATTTAATTGTTCTAGTTGTTTATTAAGGTCTTTAATTAATCCTTTGGTATCTTTATTTTCTAGATTTGGTTTTCCGCCTAATTTAATAATTTGAGCAGATACCTCTTTAATA
>CACKFP010000035.1 GCA_902599485.1 uncultured Pelagibacteraceae bacterium
GATCTAATTTATTTTGTATATTTTTTGTATAAATGATACGATTTATAAAAAAACAATAAGGAAATTATGTTTAAAAAAATAGTCTTAACTATAGGTTTTCTTTTATTTAGTACTAATTTATTTGCAGCTCAAACGCAAATCGCTCAAGTAAATGGCATGATATGTATAAAGTGTCAAAAAATGGTCACCGAAGCATTACAAAAGGCTTGTCCTGATGCTACAGTTAATGTTTCTTGGCCAGAAGGGGTTGCGGTTTCTACTTTTGCAGATAAATCAAATTTATCTGAGGATGAATATAAAAATGCAATTTTAGGTACTGGATTTGAAGTAGTTAAAGTAATTAGTGTTGATGGCATAATTACAGACGCTGAAGAAGCAAGAAAACTTATAGATTAAAAAAAAATTTATGACTGTAGCTGAACTCCAAATTTTGGTTGATAAGCTACAGTCTAAAATAAGTCAGTTAGAGCTCACAAGTAAAGGAGCAATCAAAGCAACAGAATTTAGATTAGAGGCTGTACTACAAGCGAATTTAGATACATTTTGGTTGTTAATTTGCGCTATTTTAGTTTTCTTGATGCAGGCTGGATTTATGTGTTTAGAGTCTGGTCTATCAAGAAATAAGAATAGTATTAACGTTGCTCTTAAAAATATTACAGATTTTGGAATAGCTGTAGTTACTTTTTGGGCCTTTGGTTTTGCATTAATGTATGGAACCAGTGTTATGGGCTTGTTTGGTAATAAATTTTATTTTTTTACAACTAAAGTTGCAGGTTACCAAACATATTTTGTATTTCAGGCAATGTTTGTTGCAACAGCAGCAACTATTATATCTGGAGCTGTTGCAGAAAGACTTAGGTTTTTTTCATACGTAATAATTACTTTTATAACTTCAGGAATTTTGTACCCAATAGTAGGTCATTGGGCGTGGGCTTTTGATTTTACGAATCCAACAGTAAAATTTGGTTGGCTAGGTAAGATGGGTTATTTAGATTTTGCAGGTGCATCTGTTGTTCATTCTGTTGGAGGTTGGGTGGCATTAGCAATATTACTCATTATTGGAAGTAGAACGGGTAGATTTAGAAAAGATAAAGATAAAAAATTGTTTCAAGGAAGTAATACACCAATTGCTGCTCTTGGCGCTTTAATTTTATGGTTCGGTTGGTTTGGATTTAATGGTGGCGCAAATGGAGCAATGGATTTAAAAATTCCATTGATATTAATTAATACCTTTTTATCAGCATCATTTGGTTTAATCTTTTCAAGTGCAATGGGTATTATCGTAATGAAAAAACCAGAGCCATTATTCATGATTACAGGTCCTTTGGCTGGTTTAGTTTCGATTACAGCAAGTTGCGCTTATGTTAATCCATCAGAGGCAATATATATTGGAGCAATTGGAGGAATTTTATCAGGCTCAACAATTATTTTATTAGAGAAATTAAAAATTGATGATGTTGTTAGCGCTATACCTGTTCATCTAGTAGGAGGTATGTGGGGAACTATATCAGTTGCGATATTTGGTGATTTCGAAATGATGGGATTAGATAAAACAAGATTAGAACAATTAATAATTCAAATCATAGGAACATTTAGCATTGGTGGATTTTGCTTTTTTGCATCATACATAATTTTTAAATCTATAAATTATATTTATCCACTTCGAGTAGGTAAAATCCAAGAGGAGCTTGGTTTAAATATATCAGAACACAACGCATCAACAGATACTCACGAATTACTCGAAGTACTAACCAATCAAGCAAAAACCGAGGATTATTCATTAAGAGCTCCCCAAGATCCATTTACTGATAGTGGTATTATTGGTACCCAATACAATTTTTTGATGGAAAAATTAGAACAAAGTGAAAAACAAAAAAATAAATGGAAAAACCGAGTTTCATCTGAAATTAAATTAGCAATGAATGTGCAGAGACGTTTAATGCCAAATAGAGATTTGTCTAATTATCCAATTTATGGACTAAATATTCCAGCCAGAGAAATTTCAGGAGATTTTTACGATTTTTATTTACATGATGATCTTGTTTACTTCACATTGTCAGATGTTTCTGGCAAAGGAGTTAATGCTGGTATGGTTATGGCTAAGGCAATTACTTTATTTAAAATCTTTTCTAGATTAAAATTTAAACCTAATGAAATCCTACTTGAAATGAACAATGATTTAAATGAAACTAATCCGCCAGGCACCTTTATAACCTCAATAGTTGGATGCTATAATATTAAAACAGACATTATTGAAATTGCAAATGCAGGTCATCAACCAGCTTTGCTAAGAAAAGGAAAGGATTTTGTTGAATATTCATCTTCTTCTACTCCTCTTGCAATAGTCAAACGTAAAAATGAAAATGCTTATAAGCTAGATACTTTTAAATTAGATGGAGGAAGAATTTATTGTTTTACTGATGGTTTTTCAGAATGTATGGACGAAAATAAAAACGAAATAGGCATTGATGGAGTTAAGAAACTTTTACTTAATCATCAAAATTCTTCTTTACAAAAAGAACTTGAAAATTGTACAGAGGAAATAAGACTTAAAAGTCTCAAAAAAGATTACAAAGAGACTGGGATAAAAGATAATAACGATATACTTGATGATGATTTAACTATTATCGGAATTGGGCATTGAAAATCATAGAGCAAAATTTTAATACAGATTCTAGCAAACAAATATCAGATATATCAAATACGTTAGTTAATACTGCTGGGGATAGCAAGCTAAGTGACGACTTAACCTTAATATCTATAGGCAAATAACAATCTAAGTTAAATAAACCCGCGATCAAATATCATATATAATAAGCATATCTTAAAAAATATATTCTTTACGTGGATGAAAAAAATCTAAAAATTGGAATTATTGGTGCCGGTATACAAGGTGTCTGTAATGCTTTGTTCCTTCAAAAAAAAGGTTTTCAAGTAACACTTTTTGATAGAGAAGAGCCTGGGAGCGCAGCATCTTATGGAAATGCTGGTCACTTTTCTCCGTATGCGTCTGTTCCTTTAAACAGACCAGATGTCATAGCAGACGTTCCTTCAATGTTAATTAGTTCAAGAGGACCTCTTGCCTTAAAATGGAACTATGTGCCAAAAATGATTCCTTGGTTTGCAAGATTTATTTTAAATTGTAGGGAAGAAAAAATGATGCATACAGCTAAAAATATGCACCAAATTTTAGATCAGTCTTTGCCAGCATTTGATGAATTATTTGATGAAATTAATCTTGAAGGATTAGTAGAAAATAATGGAATTCTTTACGTATGGACTGATCAAAATATGAAGAGCAGAGAATTAGAGATTAGAATTAGAGATGAATTGGGAGTAAAACAACAGTTAGTTAATAAAAAAGAAATTCATGATTTAGAACCAAACTTAAAACCATTTTATCATGGTGGGGTATTTTATGATTATGCAAGACACGCTAGAAACCCAAGAAAAATTTTAATTAAATTATTTGAGAACTTTTTAAACAAAGGTGGAAAATTTTTAAAATTAAATATTCAAGATATAGATTTTGATGAAGAAAAACCGGTTCTTAGAACAGAAACGCAAAGATTTATTTTTGATAGACTTGTAGTAGCATGTGGAGCATTTTCAAAAAGATTAACTGATAAGTTGCATGAAAATATTCCTTTAGATACTGAAAGAGGTTATCATGTTCACTTCAAAGATTATGATCATTTAATTTCAAGACCAATTGTTTATGCAAATAGAGGTTTTGGAATGACACCAATGGAACAGGGTTTACGTGTTGTTGGCACAGTAGAATTTGGAGGTTTAGAAAACTCCCCATCTAAGTCGAGAATAAAAAACTTGATATTAAACGCAAAAGATATGCTAGATGGTTTACCAGAGCATAAAGATGAGTGGCTTGGATTTAGACCCACATTACCAGATTTTCTCCCAGTTCTAGGTCCTTCAAAAAACTATAAAAATGTTTTCTATTCTTTTGGTCATCATCATTTAGGTTGGACACTTGGAGCAATATCAGGAAAAATCATATCTAAAATGATCTCAGGTGAGAATACTAACTTAGATCTGCAACCATACAGTTCAATAAGGTTTAGTTAAAAGTAATCTTTTATAGTACTCTATTTAATGCTTGAAAATAAAAGTAATATTATAATTGCATCTATTTTGCTTTTTTTAGCAGCCTTGTTTTGGTCAGGAAATTTTATTGTTGGAAAGATTGCAGGTTTAAATGATATACCCCCGATATCCTTAAACATATTAAGGTGGTCACTGGCGTTTCTAATTTTACTACCTTTTACTTATAAAGAGATGCTAGAAAAAAAAGAATTAATTTTTAAAAATATTTATCTTTTATGTTTTCTAGGGATAACAGCAGTCAGTATTTTTAATTCAGCACTTTTTTATTCTTTAAAAACTACACAAGTAATTACGGGTGTGCTTATGATCTCAACTGTTCCAGTTATGATCATTTTATTTTCTATAATTTTAAAAATAGAAAAAACAAATACCTTTCAAGTATTAGGAGTTGTATTTTCTTTGTTGGGTGTATTATTTATAATTTCAAAAGCAGATTTTGAAGTCTTTAAAAATTTAGCTTTTGAAAAAGGAGATTTATTTGCTTTATTTGCAATGATATCCTGGTCATTATATTCAGCTCTTTTAAAAAAAAAAAATTATGGATTATCTCCAATAACTTTACTTCAAGTTGTTATTGG
>CACKFP010000036.1 GCA_902599485.1 uncultured Pelagibacteraceae bacterium
TATAGGAGTATTAATTGTACTTAATCCAACACTTGAGGAATTTAATTTTTTCAAATTAGCACCTGTCGGATGTGCACTTTGTTATGCTTGCTCGATGACAATCACAAAATATACTTCTGATAAAGATAATATTTATACTCAAATGACTTTGCTTTATATTTTTGCGGTTATTGTAAGTTTAATTATTTATCTAGTTAGTGGAGATGGAAAATTTAATAATTTTTCTGATCCTACTTTACAATTTATTGTTAGAGAATGGTTTACTAACCCTTCAGCTTCATGGCCATATGTCTTTGTAATGGGAGTTGTTGCTTCTATATCTTTCTTTTGTGTCTTTTCAGCTTATAGTATAGCTTCACCTTCAATTGTATCTTTGTTTGAATACTCTTATATAATTTTCGCGATGATTGCGGGATATATATTATTTGAAACAATACCTGAACCAAGAACGTTTCTTGGGGCAGCTATTATTATTTCTGCAGGAGTGTATATTTACTTTAGAGAAAAAGTCAGAGGTCAAATGATTGCGACAGATACTCCTAATAGATAATTGCTAAAATTATAAGTATTTGTTTGAAAATTGAGATAATTTTCTCATTGAAATAATAATTTAATAGGATTTAATTTTGATTATATAAATTGTTAACAATTAAAGGGAAAATATGAAAAAATTACTAATAGGTATATTCGTGTTTATCTTAAGCTTTACTTCAAAAGCTTTTTCAGATGGGCATGGAATTAAAATGGGTATTATTTTAGGATTTACTGGTCCAATTGAAACCCTAACACCTGCAATGGCTGCTTCTGCAGAACTTGCTTTTAAAGAAGCTTCAGATTCTGGCTCATTACTTGGTGGAAAAAAAATATCTGTAGAAAGAGCTGACTCAACTTGTGTTGATTCTGCTGCTGCTACAACTGCTGCTGAAGGTTTAGTTTCAGGTGGTGTTGTTGCTATTATGGGTGCTGATTGTTCTGGTGTTACAGGTGCAATAGCAACTAATGTTGCCGTACCAAATGGTGTTGTTATGATTTCACCATCAGCTACATCTCCAGGATTAACTGATCTTAATGATAATGGTTATTTCTTTAGAACTGCTCCATCAGATGCTAGAGGAGGACAAGTTCTTGCAGATATTACAAAAGACAGAAAAGTTAAATCATTAGCTGTAACTCATACTAACAATGACTACGGAAAAGGTTTAGCAGATGTTTATGTAGCTGCAGTTAAAGCTCATGGTATTAAAGTAACAGCTGTTACAGCGCACGAAGAAGGTAAAGGTGACTATGGTGCAGAAGTAGCGACACTTGCAGCAGCAGGTGGAGATGCTCTTGCTGTTTTAGGTTACTTAGATCAAGCTGGTGGTAGTATAATCCAAGGATCATTAGACTCTGGATCATTTGATACTTTTGTTCTTTCAGATGGAATGATTGGTGACTCTCTTACTGACAGATTTGGAAAAGATTTAAATAAATCATTTGGATCTTTACCTGGATCAATGGGTAAAGGTGCTGGTATATTTAAAGAAGTTGCTAGTGCTGGTGGTATTGACTCATCAGGTCCTTACACAGGTGAAAGTTATGATGCAGCAGCCTTGATCACACTTGCAATGCAAGCTGGTGGAAAAGCTGACAGAATGACTGTTCAAAAAAATGTAATGTCAGTAGCCAATGCTCCTGGAACGAAAATTTATCCAGGTGAATTAAAGAAAGCACTTGATTTATTAGCTAAAGGTAAAGCAGTAAATTATGAAGGTGCTACAGCTGTTGAATTTACAGATGTTGGTGAAGCTTTTGGATCTTTTATTGAAAAAGAAATAAAAGGTGGAAAGTTTAAAGACAAAAAGCAAAGATAATTAGAAGTTAAAACCCCAGTTTTTAACTGGGGTTTTAAAATAAATATTTGTCAGACAAATAAAATATTAATCCTAAAACAATACCTAATAAAATATAATACATTATTGTTTAATAATTTTTTCCGGAATAATTCCTTGTGGTCTATAACGCATTATTAAAAGTAAACCTATTCCAATGACTAGGAATCTAAAATATGGAGCACTTTCAATTAAGTGAACTCTCACTGCATTAGTTTCTGGCAGATGGGAAGTAAACAAATTAATTAAAAATAGTGCAATTGGAGCAGCTTCGACCCATAAAAACCAAACTACAAATCCTCCTAATATTGCTCCGAAATTATTTCCTGTTCCACCTACTATAACCATGACCCAAATTACAAAAGTATATCTCATAGGTCTGTAGCTACCTGGTGTAAACAAACCATCATTTGTAACCATCATAGCTCCAGCTAAGCCAACAATTGCAGATCCCAAAATAAAAATAAGAAGATGCTCTTTAACAATATTTTTACCCATTGCACTTGCCGCCTCTTCATTATCTCTTATAGCTCTCATTTTTCTTCCCCAAGGTGAATAAAGAGCTTTCTGAGTTACAATTAACAAGATAATAACAACAGTAAGAAATAAGCCTGTAAAACATAATTTTACATAAACTGATGAAGCATCAATAACCATTTGATTTAGAGCTTCTTGCTTATCAGAGATTGAATTAATTAAATTTAATTTTGATGAATTAAATTTTGTAACTAAATTTATAAACCATTCTGAAGTTTGTAGATCTATTTCGTATGGTGCTGGTCTTTTTAGTCCTATTACATTTTTTACACCTCTTGCCAACCATTCCTCATGTTTAATAATTGAAACGATAATTTCTGCTATTAATAATGTTGCAATAGCTAAATAATCTGCACGAAGACCTAATGCGATCTTTCCTATTACAAATGCTAAACTGCCAGCCAAAAGCGCGCCGACAATCCAGGAAAATAAAACGGGTAATCCCATCCCACCGAGAAATCCTGTCTTTGCTGGATCAACTGACTCGATCGCCTCTATTCCTGGTGCAGCAGTTACTCTTAATAAAATTATTCCACCTAAAATTACAGAGGCTACTGAGTAATTTCTTAATTTAGATTTATTAAATCTGTTAAGTATAAATTTAACTACAAAGATAATTGCAACAATTATCCATATACAAGCTAAAATATTTAAACCTCCAACTTGCCAAGCTTTTTTGACTGGTTCAACCGAAACTAAGACTACAGCTAATCCTCCTAATGCTGTATATCCCATTATTCCAAAATTAATTAATCCAGCATAACCCCATTGTATATTTGCCCCAATTGTCATAACTGCGGAAATTAAACAATAATTTAAAATAGTTAATGCAATAGACCAGGATTGAAATATCCCAACCAAAATTATTAAAAATATCATTATTGAATATGCAGCGATGACATTTTTATAATTCTTCATATGACTTTTCCTTTGAAGATACCTGACGGTCTTATTAATAAAACAATTACTAAAATTGAGAACGAAACAGCAAACTTGTAATCCGTCGATAATAACTGGAGTAAAGAGTCTGGCTCAAGATGTTCAGGTAATAGATATGAAATAAATCTTTTGTACGCGTAAGTTACAAATATTTCTGCAAAAGCTATAACATATCCACCCAAGAAAGCTCCAAATGGATTTCCAATTCCTCCAACAATTGCTGCGGCGAATATTGGAAGCATATTATTAAAATAAACAAAAGGTCTATAACTTTTATCTAAACCGTATAATACTCCACCAATAGTAGCCAAAATTCCTGCGATGACCCATGTTATCAAAACAACTTTCTTAGGATCTATACCAGACAATAATGCTAAATCTTCATTGTCTGAATAAGCTCTCATACTTGTTCCAGTTTTAGTTCTATTCAAAAACCAAAACATTATTGAAACAACAATTAAGGTTACGATTATTGTTATTGCTTGTGTTGATTTTAAAGTTATACCTTCTGCAAGACCAGTCATTTCTTTAAAT
>CACKFP010000037.1 GCA_902599485.1 uncultured Pelagibacteraceae bacterium
CTTAAAAGTGTTATCCCCAAACCATTTATCAACCCGCATAAAAATCCAGCAAATAAAGGTACTAGAACAACGATAAACCAAGGTGCTCCGGCTTTAGCTACTATTGCTAAAATCATCAATGAAAGCATCATTATTGAGCCAACAGATAGATCTATACCCGCAGTCACAATCACCATAAAAACACCTAAAGCTAACATTGATTGCCAAGATATTTGTTTGAATACGTTTGTTACATTTCTCCATGACAAGAAGACATCTGGTTGCAAAATATGCATTACCAAGATCATGATAACTAATAATAGTAAAATCCCGTATTTTTCAAAATATGGGATAAGTTTTACGTATAAGCTATCTTGTTTTTTTTCCTTATCGTCCATATTTATTTTTTTCCCATAATCCAACCAATGACTTCATCTCTTGAAGTTTTATCTAATTGAGACTCAGCAAAGTTTGTTCCTTGAAAAAAGTGCCATTACTCGGTCGCAAACAGTAAAAATATCATCCATTCTATGACTTATTACTATAACACCTACGCCAGTACTTTTTAATTTATTAATTAAGTCTAATACTTTTCCAACTTCTTTTATTGCTAATGGTTTTTCTGAATAAACATGCTTGCCTGCATTTAATACTTTTTTTGATACAGAATAATGTGATTGAGGAATTGTTAAATTTAAAATTACCTCAATGTCTTTATCTTTTAATATTTCATTAACAGTCATTGATTTGATATTGTATAATTTCGCACATTTTTCAGCTGCTTTTTGATTAATATCCGCACAAGCAACGATTTTGAAATTATTAAAATATTGGTGTCCCCTAAAATATGTTTCTGCGATATGGCCACATCCTATGAGACCAACCTTAAAAACTTTATTCATGAATTTTAGACACCTTGTCTTTGCTTTGATTTTCCTTCTTTATGAAGTTTTAATGCCTCTTCATTTTCTTTTGTTGATGGCATTTCTAAAGTAGGACTTTCCCAGTAAGCAGAACCTTCTAGCCACTCATAAGAATGAGTTTTTATTGAAATTAAATAAGTCACATCAGATTTTTTAGCTCTTTTAAATGCTTCTTCTAATTCAGAAATAGATGATACCTCCTCAGATTTTGCACCCATACTCTCTGCATGTTTAGCAAAATTAACAGGTACAAGATTTGGAGCTTTTGAACTATTAAATAGACAATTAAATTCTTTCCCACCTTTAAATAATTGTAGCCTATTAATAACGGCATGGCCTCCATTATCACATAAAACTATTATTAATTTATTATTTGTTATAACTGATGAATAAATATCTGAATTAAAAAGCAAATAAGATCCATCTCCTACAAAAGCTATTACTTCTTTATCTGGGTTGGCCATTTTTACTCCTAATGCACCAGAAATTTCATAACTCATACAGCTAAAACCCCATTCGGTTTCATGTGTATTTAATTCTTTTGGCCTCCAAATTTGTACAACTTCTCCAACTAATCCACCTGCTGCAGTAACAGCAATGTCTGTTGGATCTGAATTACGATATATTGCTCCTACAGCGTGTGCATAACTAGGTAGTTCTTGATTAGTTGGTCCACTTTCTTTATCTACATAATCATTCCAATTTTTTAATTCATCTCTTGATTTTTTATGCCATTCATCAGGTGCTTTCCAATCTCCCAAAGCATTTGATAGCTCTTGTAAGCTTACTTTTGCATCACCTATTACTGATTGCGCCAAATGTTTGCTAGCATCAAATCTAGAGACATTAACACTAACAAGTGAAAAGTCTGGGTTCTCAAAATTTGCCCACGAACCAGTTGTGAAATCAGCTAACTTTGTTCCAACAGCAATAGCTAGGTCAGTTTTTTTTGCTAAATTATTTGCTGCTTTGCCACCAAGACCACCTATTGGACCTAAAAAATGAGAGTGATCTCTCTTCATAGTAGAGTAACCCATAACTGTTTGTGTAACTGGTATATTGTGTTTAATTGCAAAATTACTTAGATCTTCCATTGCATCAGAGTAGAAAACCCCTCCACCAGAAATCAATAAAGGATTTTTAGATTTTTTAATTCGCTCAGCTGCTTGTTTTATTTGAAAATCATCAGGTCTTGGTCGTCTAATATTATGAACTCTCTCTTTAAAAAATTCCTCAGGATATTCATATGTTTCACCTTGGACATCTTGTGATAGTGATAAGCAAGCTGGTCCACAATCTGCTGGATCTAACATTGTTTGGATTGCTTGAGGTAATGTTTGTAAGATTTGTTCTGGTCTTGTAATTCTATCAAAATATTTTGTTACTGGTTTGAAAGCATCATTCTGAGTAATTCCAGGATTATTAAAATGTTCAACTTGTTGAAGAACCGGGTCAGGCATTCTATTTGCATATGTATCTCCGGGTAAAAATAAAATTGGTAGTCTATTGCTCATAGCAACAGCCGAGGCTGTAACCATATTTGTAGATCCTGGCCCAACTGAACTAGTTGCTACAAAAAATTGTTTTCTTCTTTTAGCTCTAGCATATGCTATTCCAGTCAGAGCCATATTTTGCTCATGATGCCCTCTATAAGTTGGTAATTTATCTTGATTTTCTTGTAGAGCTTGTCCCAAACAAGCAACATTGCCATGTCCAAAAATACCAAAAGCTCCAGCAAATAACTGCTCTTTTTTACCATCTATTAAAATTTTTTGAGCAATAAGATGTTTTATTATTGCATGTGCACAAGTGAGCTTTATTTTTTTCATTATTCTATATATAAATCTTTAACTTTTAACAATTAAACACAATTTAAAAAATATGTATAGCAATTTTGGTCAATTCATTGATGGTCAGTGGCAACAAGCAGAAAAAAAAGAAACTTATAAAGTTATCAATCCAGCAACAGAAGAAGTTTTAGGAGAAGCATCAAAAGCATCATCTGTTGATGTTCAAAAAGCATTAAAATCAGCAGAGAAAGGACTCGAAACATGGAAAAATACTACTCCATGGCAGAGGTCTTATGTAATAAGAAAAATTGCAGATTTGATGCGTGAAAGAAAAGAAGTATTGGCTAAATGGCTTACACTTGAAGTTGGAAAACCTCTTAAAGAAGCAATTGGAGAAGTTGGTGGCGGAGCAGATATATTTGAATGGAATGCAGAAGAAACTAAGAGAATTTACGGTGAAACATTACAAAGTAGATTTCCAGAAACAAGAGTTCATGTTTACTATCAGCCAGTAGGGGTTGTGGCAGCACTTGTACCATGGAATTTTCCTATAGTTTTAGCATCTAGAAAAATTTCAACAGCACTGGCTGCTGGTTGTTCAGTTATTTGTAAACCAGATGTAATTACACCTGGAGCAGTTATGGAGCTTGTAAATATTTGTAAAGATGCTGGAGTTCCTGATGGAGTAGTGAATTTATTGTCTGGAGACCCAGCTGAAATATCAAATGAATTACTTGAATCAGATATAATTAAAAAAGTTTCCATAACCGGCTCAACACGAGTTGGAAAATTAATACTTAAAAAAGCTGCAGATAAAGTTCAAAGAGTTACAATGGAATTAAGTGGCCATTCTCCATTTATAGTATTTGACGATGTTGACATGAATAAAGTTGCAGATATGGCAATAACAGCAAAATTTCGTAACAATGGTCAAGTTTGTATATCTCCAAATAGGTTTTACATTCAAGAAACAAGAAAAAAAGAATTTGTAAATGCTTTTGTAGATAGAGCAAAAAAATTAAAAATTGGAAATGGTATGGATGATGGTACTGACTTAGGACCTTTAACAACAGCAAAACGTTTGGAGGAGATTGAAAAATTAGTCGAAACGACAAAGAGTGAAGGCGCAAAAGTTGTTTTAGGTGGGGGTAGACCTTCAGGATTTAATAAAGGTTATTATTT
>CACKFP010000038.1 GCA_902599485.1 uncultured Pelagibacteraceae bacterium
TTACAAGAGATGAATTAGAAAAATCTGCTAAATTGGTTTTTGATGCGGTTCTTTCAGGAAAAATAAAAATTGAGGTTTCTAAAAAATATAAATTAAGTGAAGCTAAACAAGCTCATATAGATTTAGAGAATAGGGTTTTAACTGGACCAGCAGTTATTATTCCTTAAATTGGTCATCCATATCTGAAAGATGAAGTCTTAACGCTCTAGTCGAGATTTGTATTTCTCTTATAAAAAATATTATTGATACCATCATGGATAAACAACAAGATCCGAATATAATTCTAGCTAAAAAATATGTCTCTAAATAAAGAGCAAAAACTGTAAGCATATTAAATAGGAAACCAAATGCTGCAAAAAGTATAGTAATCCTTAAATTTTTTACCCTATCATTTAAATTAATTAGCTGCTGCTTCCACTCTGGTGGAGTATGCTTTTCAAAAACATATTCGTCGTGTATTTTTCTAATCAAACCGCTTAATGTATGAAATCTATTACTATAGACAGCCATAATAAGAGGAATGGCGGGAAACATTAATGCGGTAACAGTGTAATCAATATTCATGCGAATCAGTTTGATTATGAATCTACGCTTTGTTATTTACAAGTAAATTATGTCTGAAAAGGTTAAAATTTTTATTGAATTAACAAGACTTAATAAACCAATTGGTTTCATGCTTCTATTTTGGCCATGCGTTTGGGGCTTAACAATTTCATATGATTTTTCACTTTCTTTAAATACTTATTTTATTTATGCTTTTTTATTTTTTTCTGGATCTGTTCTAATGAGATCAGCAGGATGTATTGTTAACGATATAAGTGATAGAAAAATTGATAAGCTAGTCGAAAGAACAAAAAATAGACCAATCGCGTCAGAAAAAATTTCTGTATTAAATGCTGCAACATATGCTGCAATCTTATGTTTAATCGCGTTTTTAGTTTTGATAAATTTTAATAAATTTACCATTTATATGGCTCTTCTTTCAATGCCGCTTGCTTTTACATATCCATTAATGAAAAGATTTACTTACTGGCCTCAACTTTTTTTAGGTATTACTTTTAATTACGGTCTAGTTTTGGCGTGGATATCCATTCAAAATGAAGTTTCTATAGTACCAATTATATTTTATTTAGGAGCCACATTTTGGACATTAGGTTACGACACAATATATGGATATCAAGATATTAATGATGATGAAATAATTGGAGTTAAATCAACATCGATTAAATTTAAAAATAACCCAAAAAAATTTATATCGTTTTGTTACATTATATTTTTAATATCATTGTTTCTTGTTGGTTATAAAATGAATTTTAATTATTTATATTACATTGCTTTAATAGTGCCTTTAACTCATTTGTTAATTTTTCAATCTCTTAAATTAAAAACTGAAAGTGGGAATGACTGCTTATCAAAATTTAAAAGCAACAATCTTTTGGGTCTTATTATTTTAATAATTTTGTTAGTAGGAAAATTAACTTAATGAAAAATATTGATATTATAAAAAGATTGTACAATGATTATACAACAAAACATCTAAATAAAATAATTCTTGCTATAGTGTTTTCTATTTTGGTTGCTGGCGCCACATCAGCGACAGCATGGTTACTCGACCCCGCAATAGAAAAAATTTTTATAAACAAAGATCAAAGTTTAATTTTCATAATTCCACTTTTAATCATAATAGCTTTTGCTGCAAAAGGCATATCTCTATATTTAGCAAAAGTTTTAATGATAAAAACTGCAGAAGAAGTGAAAAAAAATATTCAAATCGATATGTTATCTTCTTTCATAAAAGCTGATACTGAAAAAATTGAGGATAAACATTCAGGAAAATATATTTCAAACCTTAACTTTGATGTAAATCAAATAACTGGGATGCTAAGTAATGCAGTTTTAAACCTATTCAAGGATGGCTTAACGCTTATTGGCTTGTTATTTGTGATGTTCTTTCAAAATTGGAGGCTTTCTCTTATAGCTTTAATTATGCTTCCAATAGCTACGATAACTGCAAAGAAATTAGGAAAACGTATTATTAAAGTTGCGACAGAAGCACAAGAAAAGTCAGGCGACTTAAATAAATATTTAATTGATCTTTTTAAAAATCATAAAATTATAAAAATTTTTCAAAGAGAGAATTATGAACATGAAAGATCAGAAAAATTCGTCAATGATCTAAAAGAAAAATCAATAAAAATTGCAACCGTTTTTATAAGATCCACTCCAATAATGGAAGTTGTAACTGGAATAATGATTGCAATATTAATTTTTTACTCGGGAAAATTAATTATGAATGACCAGCTTAGTATAAACAATTTTTTCTCTTTTTTGGCTGCTATGATGCTTGCTTATCAACCAGTAAAATCTTTAGCAACAGTCAATGTTGCTTTTGGTCAAGGACTATCTGCAGGAAAAAGAATATTACCTATTATTGATCAACAAAATAAAATTTCAACAAATGAAAATGGAAAAATATTAGATATAAGTGATGCATCAATAAAATTTCAAAATATTAATTTTAGTTACAAATCAAATCTTAACAATATAGTCCTTAAAGATATTAATATTGATATAGCTGGCAGAAAAATGACTGCTTTAGTAGGCCACAGCGGATCGGGAAAATCTACAATATTAAATTTAATACCAAGAATTTATGATGCAGACTCTGGGGAAATTCTAATTGATAATCAAAAAGTACAAAACCTTAATCTTAAATCATTAAGGAAAGAAATATCTATTGTTGATCAAAATACAACACTTTTTGATGATACTATTTTTAATAATATTAAATATGCTAAGCCAGATGCGAGTGACGATGAAATTTTTACAGCTGCAAAAATATCAATGTGTACAGATTTTATAGAAAAATTAGAAAATAAATTTCAGACTGTTATAGGAGAAAATGGAGTAAAATTATCGGGTGGTGAAAAGCAAAGACTTTCGATAGCGAGAGCTTTGTTAAAGGATAGCAAAATAATTCTTCTAGACGAAGCAACTTCATCTCTCGACTCTGAAACAGAAGAAAAAATACAAAAAGCTATTGAGGAATTAACAAAAAATAAAACGACAGTAGTTATTGCTCATAGACTATCAACTATTCTTAATTCAGAAAAAATTTATGTTGTTGATAAAGGTTCTGTAGAATCATCAGGGAAACATGATGATCTAATCAAAAATTCATTGCTTTATAAAAACTTCTACGAAAGACAAATAAAAAATAACTAATGTATTTTTTGTATAATATATTAGGAATTATTTTTTTTTTAATCTCACCATTTATATTATTTTTTAGAGTGATTAATGGAAAGGAAGATTGGAAAAGAATCTTAGAAAAATACGCTTATTATAATTTAAAAAAGACTGATACAACTGTATGGTTTCATGGTGCAAGTGTTGGAGAAATCATGAGTATACTCCCTTTGATAAATAAGTTTGAAAAAGACAAATCTATAAAAAAAATTTTGCTTACTTCATCTACTTTAAGTTCTGC
>CACKFP010000039.1 GCA_902599485.1 uncultured Pelagibacteraceae bacterium
ATAAAAGCATAAGATTAACTAGAACTTTTTAACAAAAATAAATTAAATAGAAATAAAATAAAGGCCGCTTATATGCGGCCTTTATCTAAATACTTTTAGTCAACTTTAACTTTATGCCACTGTATAGAAAAGTGATCTACAGCATCAAGGTTTTTAACTTTTGATGAAGTAACTACAAGTCTAGACACGTGGTATGGGATCATTGTTCCACTTTGTTCCCATAAAGTCATTTGAGCATTTTGATATGCTTTTTTTCTTTTATTGAAATCCAACTCACTTCTAGCATCAGCTAAATTTTTATCAAAGTCAGCATTTTTGAAGTAAGACTCATTCCATTTAGCTCCACTATGATAAGCTTCATGCAAGATTGTATCTGCTGGTCTTTGGTTCCAACGTGTCATTGAAACTGGTTTTTTCATCCATACTTCATTCCAATAACCTTTAGATGGTACCATTTCAATGTTAACTTTAATTCCAGCTTTTGCAACTTGCTGCTGAACAACTTCTGCAATTGTAGGCCAAGTTGGTTCTAATGTTGC
Source organism: uncultured Pelagibacteraceae bacterium (assembly GCA_902599485.1). GTDB lineage: Bacteria > Pseudomonadota > Alphaproteobacteria > Pelagibacterales > Pelagibacteraceae > Pelagibacter. The sequence goes on from CACKFP010000039.1 coordinate 540, forward strand.
TGGGTAAACAGTCAATTCAATTCCATTTGGATATCCTGCTTCTCTTAATAAATTTTTTGCTTTACTAATATTTTGAGGACAATCCATTTGTAAACGATATTGATCAGATGGCATTACAGGAGTATCACAAGACACAGTTGCTGCACCACCCATAACTAGATCTACAAGTTCTTGTCTATCAACTGCTAATCTAAAAGCTTTTCTCACTTTAGGATTATCAAATGGAGCAGTATCAGTTCTCATAACCACACCTCTCCAGTTTCCAGTTGGAATTACAGTTGTTGTAAATTTAGAATTACTGTCAAATATCTTTTTTTGATTGAAAGGAACATATCTATTCATATCAATTTGACCCGTTAAAAGAGCTTGAATTCTTGCTTGAGCATCTGGAATCGCAATAACATGAACTTCCGCAACTCCTGGTGCACCTTCCCAATAATCTGGATTAGCTTTTAGAATAGTAGTTCCTTCTGGATCAAATTTATCAACTATGAATGGTCCAGTACCAACTCCAGTTTGTCCAATAGTGTCTCCTGATCCTTCAGGTATCATTCTTAATCTGTAGTCAGTTAACAATAATGGAAAGTCAGCAAATGAAGTTGATAACTTCATTTTAACTGTATGCTGATCAACTACTTCAATATCTTCAACTACATTTAAACTTTTTCTAACTGGAGATCCGATATCAGGATCTTTAGCTCTCATCAGAGAATATTTAACATCTGGAGCATCAAAAGCTGATCCATCATGGAAATATATTCCTTTTCTTAAATTAAATGTCCATTCAGTTGCATCAGAATTAGCACTCCAATCTGTTGACAATGAAGGTGATGGAACACCGTTCATATCAGGTCTTACTAATCTATTTTGTGTTTTGATGACAACTTGAAATAAACGCCCTTTTGTTATGGCATCTAAGTTAGTATCTTTTCCAAATCCAAGATCATGTGATACTTTAAATACTCCACTTGATGCATTGGCAATAGAAAAAGATAATATCAGAGACATAAAAGTCACTGAAAAAACTTTAAGTATGTATTTCATAAGTTCCCTCTTTTTCTTTAGTTGTTTAAATAATCAAAAAGATAACAATTCCAGAACTAGATAACAACATGCAAAATGTAGTGATTCATCTACTAATTGAATAGATATTTTAATTAATATACACTTTTTCTATATTTATAAATGCAAAACGAATTAAACAAAGTCAGATTTTCAGTTAAACCTTTAAAATCCAATGATAATAAAGTTGTTGAACTAGCACGAACTGTCGGAATACATCCTCTAGCGTATCAAGAACTTCCCTACGATCCTGAGTATTCATTTTATGCAGGAAGATTAAATCCAGAGGTGCTTTCACACGCTACGGCTGATGAAATGTATTGGAAAGTAAGACAAGAAGTAATATTTCGTCATACTGGTGAACACCCATATGAAATATCTGGTCCCGATGCAGAAAAACTTTTACAAAAAATATTCACAAGAGATATCTCAAAAATAAAAGTAGGAAGGTGCTCTTACCAATTTGCTTGTTACAATGATGGAGGTATGCTTACAGATGGAGTTTTACTAAAACTTGAAGAAAATAAATTTTGGTTTGTTCAAGCTGATGGTGATCTTTTTTCATGGTATAAAGCTCACACTGATAATCTTAATGTAAAAATTTCTGACCCAGACGTTTGGGTAAGTCAAATTCAGGGACCAAAATCTATGGATCTTTTAAAAGTTTTAAGTAAAGAAACTTTTCCTGAGAATTGGAAATATTTTGATTGGAAAGAAATAACTATACTAAATGAAAAGGTAATAATAAGTAGATCGGGTTTTAGTAATGAACTTGGTTGGGAAATTTATTTTAGAAAAAATAATAATACTGAAAAAATTGGGGATTACATACTTGAAGAAGGAAAAAAAATAGGAATGATACTTACAGGGACCCCTGGTTTCAGATGTAAAAGAATAGAATCTGGATTATTATCAGCTGGACAAGACTTTAATCATGAAACAAATCCATATGATGTTGGTTTAGGTAAGTATGTTGATTTAAAAAAAAATTATTTTATTGGAAAATCAGCATTGATGACTGCTGATAAAGAAAAAAGATGTTGGGGAATACGAGTAGAAAATGGAACAGGTCTAAAAGGAACTTACATAAAATTTAATAATGAAATAATTGGAAAAATTACATCTAGCACTTGGTCACCTTTTCAAAAATGTGGTGTTGGAATAGTTTTAATGAATTCTACAAAACATAAACCAGGATTAATAGTGGATGTTAATTGTAATGATAATAAAATTCATAAAGGTGAGATATGCACCTTACCAATGTATGACTTTAAAAATGAAATTGTAAGAGGTTTAAAAATCGATATTCCAACAGGTCCTTCTCCGTGGTCAGGAATAAAAAAATAATAATAGCAATTGGTGGTGGAGGATTTACACACTCATCTGATGAAGACTTAGATGAATTTGTTATAAATCAAGTTAATAAATCAAAAATCAATATCGGTTTTTTACCTACGGCTAGCAATGATAATCAAGAAAAGATCGATCTTTTTTATAAAAGATTTAAATCACAAAAATTTAAATTA
>CACKFP010000040.1 GCA_902599485.1 uncultured Pelagibacteraceae bacterium
AGCAATAATTTTTGCAGCCTCATCAACATCATGTGCATTTAAATCTGCCATTTTTTTTTCAGCGATTTCTTTTAATTGTTTTTTTGATATTTTAGCAACAATATTTCTTCCAGGTTCTTTTGAACCACTTTTTAATTTAACAGCCTCTTTGATAAAGTGAGATGCTGGTGGTGATTTAATTATAAAATCAAACTTTTTGTCTTTGTATACTGTAATTATTACTGGCACAGGTTTACCTGCAAAAGATTTTGTTTTTTCATTAAAAGCCTTACAAAAGTCCATTATATTTATTCCTCTTTGACCTAAAGCTGGACCTACAGGAGGTGCTGGATTTGCCTGACCACCATTTATTTGTAATTTTATATATCCACTTATTTCTTTTTTTGCCATTAACTTGCCTTCTCTACTTGACTATATTCTAAATCAACAGGTGTTGGTCTTCCGAAAATTGATACTGATACTTTTAATCTCAATTTTTCTTCATCAATATCTTCAACTAAACCACTGAATGACGCAAAAGGTCCATCTATAACTTGAACTTTTTCACCAACGTTATACTCAACACCAGATTTAGGTTGTACTACACCATCTTTAATTTGACCAAGTATTTTTTCAATTTCTTTTTCAGATACAGGTATTGGTGTGCCCTTTGTTCCTAAAAAACCACTTACTTTTTTTAAATTTTTAATCATGTGATAAATTGTATTATCCATTTCGCTCTTCAACAAAACATACCCTGGGAAGTATTTTTTCTTTCTTTGAACTCTTTTTCCTCTTTTAACCTCGGTAATATCATGAGTAGGAACAATAATTTCTTCAATTTTATCTGAAAGATTTGCTTTAGTGGCCTCTTCTTTTATTTCTTGAGCAACTTTATTTTCAAAGCTTGAGTGGGATTGAACTATATACCAATTTTTCATTACAGATTAACCTTTAAAACTAATTCTAAAAAAAATTGAAGAACTTGGTCTAATAATAAAAAGAATAAAGCTGCAACTATAGCCATCGCAACTACCATCAAAGATCCTTGTATAACCTCTTTACCTGAAGGCCAAGTAACTTTAAAAGCCTCTTGCTTTACATCCTGAATAAATTTTAAAGGGTTTCTCATAATTTTATTTTGGCAGGAGCGGAGGGAATCGAACCCCCAACCTCCGGTTTTGGAGACCGGCGCTCTACCAATTGAGCTACACTCCTATGGAGTTTACTCTATAATTTTAGTTACTACTCCAGCTCCTACTGTTCTTCCACCTTCTCGAATAGCAAAATTTAACTTCTCTGCCATTGCAATTGGTGTAATTAATTTAACCGTAAATTTAGCATCATCACCTGGCATAACCATTTCTGTTCCAGCTGGTAACTCAACTTCACCTGTAACATCAGTTGTTCTGAAATAAAATTGAGGTCTATATTTTGTAAAAAACGGAGTATGTCTTCCACCCTCTTCTTTTTTTAATACATAAGCTTGAGCTTCAAATTTAGTATGTGGAGTGATTGAACCAGGTTTACATAATACTTGACCTCTCTCTACGTCTGTTCTTTCAACACCTCTTAAAAGTGCTCCAATATTATCTCCAGCTTCACCCGAGTCTAATAGTTTTCTGAACATTTCTACACCAGTGCATACTGTTTTTTTAGTTTCTCTTATTCCAACGATTTCAATTTCATCTCCAGTTTTAATAATTCCAGATTCTACTCTACCAGTTACAACAGTACCTCTTCCTGAAATTGAAAAAACATCTTCAACTGGCATCAAGAAATCTTTATCTTTTGGCCTGTCTGGTTGTGGTATAAATTCATCAACGGATTTCATTAGCTCCATTATTGAATTTTTTCCAATTTCATCATCTCTACCTTCAACTGCAGCAAGAGCTGAACCTTTTATAATTGGAGTTTTGTCTCCTGGAAATTTATAAGATGTTAATAAATCTTTAATTTCTTCTTCTACAAGTTCGATCATTTCTTTATCGTCAACTTGGTCAACTTTATTTAAGTAAACGACTATAGCTGGAACTCCAACTTGTCTTGCTAAAAGAATATGCTCTCTAGTTTGTGGCATTGGACCATCAGCTGCATTAACAACTAAAATTGCGCCATCCATTTGAGCTGCACCTGTAATCATATTTTTTACATAATCTGCGTGACCAGGACAATCTACGTGTGCATAGTGTCTTTTTTCAGTTTCATACTCTACGTGAGCAGTTGAAATTGTAATTCCTCTCTCTTTTTCCTCAGGAGCTTTATCAATTTGATCATAAGCAGTAAACTGTGCACCTCCGGTCTCTGCTAATACTTTTGTAATCGCAGCAGTTAATGTTGTCTTACCATGATCAACATGACCTATAGTACCAATATTACAGTGCGGTTTATTTCTTACGAACTTTTCTTTTGACATTACTTATTTACCTCTTTTTTTTTCAATTTTATTTTTTGGAGCGGGTAAAGGGAATCGAACCCTTACATCCAGCTTGGAAGGCTAGCGTTCTACCATTGAACTACACCCGCAACACCCAAGGACACTCCTTGTTATAAAAATATTTATTGAATGGTGGAGGGGGAAGGATTCGAACCTTCGAAGACCGAAGTCAACGGGTTTACAGCCCGCCCCATTTGACCGCTTTGGTACCCCTCCTTAATATAGTTTCAGGGGGAAGCACCCCATGTTCAATAAAGCTTTAAACAACATGCGTTTTATATATTTTTATTGTACAAATGCAATACGTGAATTATAGAAAAAAAGCTGAAAAAATAAGGTAAATTCAACTCTCATAATGAACAAGTCATCTTTTTTTATAATTGGCAAACATGCAGTTATAGAAGCATTGAAAAACCCTCACAGGAAAGTTTTGAGGAT
>CACKFP010000041.1 GCA_902599485.1 uncultured Pelagibacteraceae bacterium
GCTACCTGCCTCAGCAACTGCATGAAATATCTTTAATTTATCCCAATCCATTATTTATTTACATCCACTACTATTTTATTTTTTAAATTTCCTTTTAATATATCAGGATAGATATTTAATAATTCTTCTAACCCAATAGTATTTACTGATTTTTCTAAAATATTAAAATCTAGCAAAGCAGGAAATTCTCCCCATACAAACTCTTTTCTTTTTTTACTTATGTTAACTGAGTCTACACCCCATAATTTCACTGCTCTTAATATAAATGGAATTACTGATGTATTTAATTTATTACCACTAGCATTTCCACATATGGCAACAATTCCTTTTGGTTTAGTTTGAGCAATAGCATTCGATAAAATGTTACCACCAACGGTATCTACAACGCCATCCCATGTTCCTTTATCTATTAATCTTGCTTCACCCTCAAATTCTTTACGATCTATAACGTTTTTTGCACCAAGTTCTTTTAAATATTCAGCTTTATCTGGTTTACCAGTTATAGCTGTTACATTAATTCCCATTTTAGCAAGAACCATTACTGCAACCATTCCAACGCCTCCTGTAGAACCAGTTACTAATACATCATTAACTTTTGACTGCATCAATAGTTCCTCTCTTGCTTTAACTGCAAAAGCACATAACAAACCTGTAAGACCAGCAGTTCCCAAAATCATAGCTTGTTTATTTGTCATTCCCTCAGGTGTTTTTGTAATATGATCCTTTTTAACTTTTGCGTATTGAGAATATCCACCATCAAAAAGTTCTCCTGCTCTACAACCTGTTAATATAACTCTGTCTCCTGCTTTAAATTCTTCACCATCTCCTTGTGCAACAGTTCCAGAAAAATCAATACCAGGTATTCTTGGATACTCTTTTACTAATTTACCACCATCTTTTAATATCATTGCATCTTTCCAATTGAGATCAGAATAATCTATCTTAACTAGCACCTCACCGTCTTTAAAATGGTCTAAACTTAGTTCTTTGACTTCTCTTGTAAAATTTTCGTTCTGATTGTTTATTACAACTGCTTTAAATGAGTCCGCCATGTTTATCAGTAAATATTATTTTGCAATAAATCGCAAATATCTATTTTGATAACTTAAATCGTCCTTAAACTGTCCAAGATAAAAATTTGTAACTGTGGTAGCTTGCTCTTTTTTTATACCTCTCATAGTCATACACTGATGAGTTGAATCTATTGTTACCGCAACACCTTTTGCATCCAATGACTCCATTAAAGTATTAGCGATCTGAACAGTTAATCTTTCTTGTGTTTGTAATCTTTTTGAAAACACTTCTACAACTCTTGCTATTTTACTTAATCCTACGACTCTTTGATTTGGAATATATGCTACATGAGCAATTCCTATAATTGGTGCCATGTGATGTTCGCAATGACTTTGGACTGAAATATTTTTTTGAACAACCATATCGCTATAGCCTTCAACATCACCAAATGTTTTATCTAAAACTGCTTTAGGGTCTTCTTTGTAGCCTTTGAAATATTCTTTAAATGCTTTTGTAACTCTTTTTGGAGTTTCCAATAAACCTTCTCTGGTAGGATCTTCACCTAACCATTTAAGGATTTTGACAAAAGCTTCTTCAGCTTCCTTGTCTGTTACTTCATTAATTTTTTTTTCGTTTTCGTTTTTTACTAATTTCATGACGTGCTTTTATATATATAAAACCTTAATTTTAAAATATTTATTATATTTATTATTATGTTAGATAATTCCACATATATGTTTAAAAAAAGAGAAAATGTAGCAGAAATAGAAGAAGGCAAGCTTTTATCTCCTAAATTCGATAATGATGGATTGATTCCAGTCATTACAACATGCTCAAAAACAAAAGAAATATTAATGCATGGGTATATGAATGTCGAAGCCTTCAAGTTAACTATTGAAACCAAAGAAGCTCACTACTGGAGCAGATCAAGACAATCAATTTGGCACAAAGGAAAAACAAGTGGATTTGTTCAAAAAGTAAAAGAGATTCGAATTGATGATGATCAAGATGCTGTATGGATGACTGTAGATATTGGCGAAGGTGCTAGTTGCCACGTTGGGTATAGATCTTGTTTTTATAGATCTATCCCTTTGGGTAAAATTGATAATGCAAGACAAATTGAAATGAAATTTAAAGAAGAAGAAAAAAAATTTGACCCAGAAGTTGTTTATAAAGGACAACCTAATCCAACAAAAATATAAAAAATTAATGAAAGTTTTAAGTCCCTTTGGACCAAAAATTGCTGTTATTAAAATTCCATCAAATTTAGTAAAAAAAATTAATGACGAGGTTGAAAGTATTATTAAAGACAAAAAAAAATCGAAATCAAATGACTATTCAAAAAAATTAGTAGGTCAAGTTGAGCAAGAAATTGAATTAAAAAATAAATTTATAAAAAAAAATTTAAAAAGTTTTATTTCTAAAAGTGTAAATAAATATTTAAAAAAAAATCTTAATAAGAAGTCTAAAAATATAAAAATAAAAAATTTATGGGTCGTAAGACAATTTAAAAATGATTATAACCCTGTACATTTTCATGATGGCAATGTTTCTGGAGTTGGTTATTTAAAAATTCCAAAAAATTTAACAAAGGGACATAAAAAAATTAAAACTAATGGAACAATTGATTTTATTTATGGTTCTAAATCTTTTTTAAATAATTCTATATTTAATCATAAACCAAGAGTTGGCGATCTTATCTTATTCCCAAATAATTTAATGCATACTGCATATCCATTTAAATCTGATGGTGA
>CACKFP010000042.1 GCA_902599485.1 uncultured Pelagibacteraceae bacterium
ACTGGATCATTCCTTGGTCCAAATCAACCATTCAGATCTATTCAATTAAAAAATTTGGTAAAAATTTTAAATTTAGATATTAATTTTTGTTGTTTACAAAATGAAATTTGGCAGAGTGATAAAGAATATTTTAATTCTGATAAAATTAATGATTTTGGAAAATATGATTTAGTTGAAATTTCATCAATTATTAAAAATTTAGATTTAGTGATATCGGTAGATACGGCAATTTTACATATTTCAGCTATTTTAAATAAAGAAACTTGGGGAATATTTAATATTTATCCTGATTGGAGATGGGGAGCACTTGATAAGATTAACCCTTACAATTCTCTAGTTAAAATAAATCAAACAAAATTTAACCAATGGGAGGATGTAACTAACGAAATATATGAGAGACTGAAAAAAAAATTTAAATTAAATTAAATTGATATTCTCTAGCTTCAATTATTTCTTTTGGTAAATCAAGCTCAACATTTTCTAAGCTTATAAATTCATCTTTCTTGATGTCTTTTTTTAAAATTGCATTATCGGTATATCCCATTGGTAAAATTCTTTCTTGTTTTGATTTTTTTGATGCAATCAATCGGCCTCTAGCACAATAGCCCCCTTCTCCATCAAGTTTTTGTCCAGCTTTTAAATCTTTCTTTGCAACACTTGCTATTTCAGCATTAAAATTTTTTGTATGACCTGTTGCCTTATGATCAAGCACTATAGAATAAATTGATTGAGCTAATTCTAATCCAATATAATGATAAGGTCTCCAAATGGCAGAATAACTTCCCGAAGAATCTGTAACCATTCCATAATCTTTGAAGCAGTTTTTTACATATTCATTTTGAGCTTTAATAACAATATACACTCCCCATCTAAGATCGTTAGGAATATCTTTTTTATCTAAATCAATGCTTGAGATAACTTCTACTTGACCAGTATGATCTAATAAACCGCCATCTGATTTTGGAATTAATTTTTTAGCAATATCGTATACCCCAACAGGAGGATAAGTTAATCCATTATCTGGACATTTTAGGTCTGTTGCATTACTAACTGCACACATTTCAATTGATGATTTATCTCCACATAAAAAGCTATTAAACATTTTTGGGTTCATACCAGATTCATTTTCAGCTCTTTCTTTAGTTAAACCATAGTGTCCCCAAACAGTTTCTGGTGTAGAATATTCAAATGATGGATGATATTTTGTACCTTTTCCTGCACATATAACCTCAAAACCATTTAATTTTGCCCATTCAATTTGTTCTAATATTAACGATGGTTGATCACCATAAGCCATTGAACAGATAACATTATTTTGTTTAGCTAAATCAGATAAGTATTTTCCACACAAAACATCTGCTTCGACATTTACCATAATTACATGTCTCTTGCTTTCTATTATTTTTTTTGCGTGAATAGTGCCTGATATAGGGTTCCCTGTAGCCTCAATAAATACATCAATTTCTCTATTAAAAACTTTGTCTAAATTATCTGTAAAATTAATTTTGTCTATAGTCTCATTAGATAATCCACTGTTTAAACAATTTTTTTTAGCTCTATCAACATCGAGTTCAATAATTGAATCTAAAATAATTTTGTTTAATTGATTGTATTGAGCTAGGAACATGGAAACAAACTTGCCACAACCAATAAAAGCAATGCGGATAGGTTTTTTTAAGTTTTGGAGTTTAGAATATAAATACACAAATCTATTTTAATAAGAAAAAAATAATAAACCAATAAGATAATAGTCCAGAAATAATTGTAGCAATTACATTTCTTGAATAAAATCCAACAACTAAAGCTATAATTGCACCATATATTTTTGGATCTGTGATTTCTACTAATGAACCAAAATCATTAAAAAAAACTCCAGGAAAAATTATTGCTGGGAATACAGCTGCTGGGACGTAATTAAGAACCTCTTTGACTTTTGCTCCAAGCATTTCTCTGTCAATTAAAGCAACCATGGCCATCCTTGAAAAATAAGTAACAATTCCAGATATAATAATTGATAACCAGGTCATTTTTTCAGCCTCAGCATTATAAAAGCTGCAATTAAAGCAACAATTGGAGATAATATTATGTAAGATTTGAATGGGGCATCAAATAATATTAGTGAAGCAAATCCAGATACCAACATCACAAAAACATGATCTAATTTTCTTAAGTCATTTACAATAATTGCTAAAAAAGTAAGAGGGATCGCAAATTTTAAACCTAATTCTTCAGGAATAAATGAGCCTAATATAATTCCACTAATTGTTGACAACTGCCAACATAGCCAAAGAGTCACCCCTGTACCAAGTATGTAATAATGTGGATTAGATAAATTTTTATTCTGTCTTAAATACTTATTAGACTCTGCAAAACCTTGGTCTACAATAAAATAAGATATAAATAATTTTTTTATAAAACTTAGTTTTTCAAGATATTCAGATAAAACAGCACCATATAACAAATGTCTCGAATTAATTACCCCAACTGATGTAATGGCTATTAATGATGAGGCTCCACCTGACAAAAGTTGCATAAATATTATCTGAGAAGCGCCACCAAAAATAATCAAGGAAGTTGCGTAAACTAAAATTGGATCAAAACCTAATTCAACACCAATGGCTCCAGTTATAATTCCAAAAGGAATTACAGATAACATGTGAGGTAAAACAGCAATTATACCTTTAAAAAATATTTTTGATTTTGAAAGCATTAATTAAAAATTCACTAAAGCTTTTTTGAGATATTTTT
>CACKFP010000043.1 GCA_902599485.1 uncultured Pelagibacteraceae bacterium
ACAAATTGGAGCCAATATTTCAAACAACCACTTAAAGTATGCTCTTACATGGTTTTCATTAGCTGTTTCCATTTTTTTAATATATTTATATTTTAGAAAAAAAAATTACTGATGGAATATATAAGCACTAGAAATAACTCAGATCATTTTTCATTTAAAAACGTATTTCTGAAAGGTTTAGCTGATGATGGAGGTCTTTTTGTACCAAAATCAATCAAACCATTTAGTGAAAATGAATTAAACAAACTAAGTAGTTTTAATTACAATGAATTAGCAGCCGAAATAATTTTCCCATTTATTGGTGATTTTATGTCAAAAGAAGAGTTAATTTCTATAGTATCAAAATCTTATTCAAATTTTAGAGCAGAGGATGTTGTAAAAATATCTGATTTAGGAAATTTAAAAGTTTTAGAACTCTATCACGGCCCAACACTTGCTTTTAAAGATATTGCAATGCAATTGATAGGAAATTTTTATCAATATCATTTAGGAAATGAGCAAAAAAAAATTAATATTATTGTAGCAACTTCAGGAGATACAGGTGCAGCTGCTATTGATGCTTTAAAAGGCAAAAAGAATCTAAATGTTTTTGTATTACATCCAAATAACAGAATTTCACCAGTGCAAAGAAGACTGATGACAATCCATGAAGAAAAAAATGTTTTCAATATTGCTATTGAGGGTAACTTTGATGACTGTCAAAATTTAGTTAAAGCCATGTTTAATGATGAAAAATTTTCCAGCTCAATAAATATGTCAGGTGTTAATTCAATTAATTGGGCAAGAATTGTTGCTCAAGCTGTTTATTATTTTTATTCTTATTTTAAAATAGGCAATGGACAGTCTCTGTCTTTTTCTGTTCCTACTGGAAATTTTGGAGATATTTATGCTGGTTATTTAGCGAAGAAACTTGGTCTTCCAATTGATAAACTTATTGTAGCTACTAACAAAAATGACATCCTTCATAGAGCAATTTCTGGTGGGGATTATACTCAAAAGAAAGTTGAGGAAACAAATACTCCTAGCATGGATATCCAGATAGCAAGTAACTTTGAAAGACTTTTATATGATGTAAAAGACTGTAACTCAGAGGTTACAAAAGATGTGATGAGTAAGATAAAAAATAATACTTATCAAATTGATAATAGTGACTTAGATGAAATAAAAAAGAATTTTATATCTGAAATGTTAGATGAAAAAGAAACTATCCAAATGATAAAAGATATAAATAAAGAATATAAAGTTGTGGTTGACCCACATACTGCAGTTGGAATTGGTGCTGCAAAAAAACTTGGGTTAGAGCAAAATTGCGTTGTTTTATCTACAGCACACCCCTGTAAATTTCCAAAAGCAATTGAAGATGCAATCTCAAAAACTGAAGAATTACCAGATAGTCTTAAATATGTTTATGATAGAAAAGAAAAATTTGAGGTTATCTCAAATGATATAAATAAAGTTAAAGAATACGTAATAAATTCAATATGAAATTAAAAATAAAAGATCAAATACCAGATATGGAAATTTTTCATCTAATAGATGGTGAACCACAAACTAGTAAAATTAGAGATATATTAGGAAAAGGTAAAGTTGTTTTATTTGGATTACCTGGCGCCTTTACTTCTACTTGTTCAAAACTGCATCTTCCTGGATATGTAGATAATGCAGATAAAATAAAAGCCAAAGGAATAGAAAATATATTTTGTTTATCTGTGAATGATCCTTTTGTTATGAATGCTTGGGGAGAAGCGAATAATTCTGGAGGCAAAATTACAATGTTATCAGATCCGTATCTATTATTTACGAAAGCAATTGGCGCTGAAGTAGATAGAAATTCAAAAGGAATGGGTATTCGTTCAAATCGTTATGCGATGGTTATTCAAAACTTAGAAGTTATAAATTTACAAGTTGAAAAAGAGACAAAGCAGTGTGGCTTATCTTCAGCAGAGGGTGTTTTAGATTTATTATAATTAGTAGGTCAGTTCTGTTGCCAGGTGTACCTAAATTGTTGCAGAGGACCTTGCCAATAAATCCACTTCATTATTAAGTTTATCTGTTGAATGTGCCTTTACCCAGCTCCATTTAATTTCAAAAGTATTTGATAGATTATCTAATTCTGTCCAAAGTTCTTTATTCTTAACTTCTTTTTTATTTGCTGTTTTCCAACCATTTTTTTTCCAATTATGTATCCATTCAGTTATTCCAGATTTTACATATTTAGAGTCTGTAAATATTTGAACCTTGCTTCCTTTTGGAATTTTTTTTAATGCTTTGATAGGAGCTAGCAACTCCATTTGATTATTTGTTGTTACTTTTTTACTTCCTTTAATTTGAGTTTTCTTTCCATTATCAATAATAATTGCTGCCCAGCCACCATTTCCTGGATTTCCAATGCATGAACCATCTGTGTAGATTTTAATCATCAAGAATAATCCTTAAATGTGCTCAGATTTCTATGAAAGTTTAACTTATCTATATACTCCTTTGGATCTTTAATTTTAATGATAGCTTGTTTGGGAGTATTTAAATAATCATAAGATCTAGTCAAAAGATATCTTAAAGCCGATCCTCTACATAATGTATTTAAATTTCTTTTTTCAATTTCACTTAATTTTCTAACAGATTGGTAGCCCTTTAATAAATTCGAAGATCTTTTTCTATCTAATACAAATTTTCTATTTTTCTTTTTAAAACATAAAGCA
>CACKFP010000044.1 GCA_902599485.1 uncultured Pelagibacteraceae bacterium
TGAATGAATATAAAAGTTCTAATCAATACAATAAAATTGTCGAATTAATTCCTGATATTGAATTGATCGATATGGAGGAAAAAAAATGACAGATTTTAATAAAATATTGGAAAAAGCTAAAGAAATCGAAAAAAAAATGAAAGAAAGCCAAGAGAATTTAAAAAAGATTGAAGTAAACGGCATATCGGGTGGAGATTCAGTTACAGTTTTGTTAAATGGTGAAGGCGAGATGACTAAAATTTTTCTAAGTGATAAAATACTTAAAGAAGATAAAGAAATAATTCAGGATTTAATTATCGCTGCACATAACGATGCTAAGAATAAATTAAAATCAAAAACAACAGAAGAAATATCTAAAGCGACTGGTGGATTAGGTGTACCCGGATTTAAGTGGCCTTTATAACTAAATGCAAAACATTCCTGAAATAGAAAATCTAATTAAACTAATCTCTAAACTTCCAGGACTTGGGCCGAAATCTGCAAAAAGAATTATTTTAAAAATGATTAATAATCGCCAAGAATTATTAAAGCCTTTAGCTAATAATTTGAACGAAGTTTTTAAAAATATTGAACGTTGTAAAATTTGTGGAACATTAAAATCTAATACTTATCCTTGTAATAACTGTGAAGATAAAAGTAAAAAATTTACTAAAATATGTGTAGTTGAAAATATTTCAGATCAATGGGCAATAGAAAATTCTTCAATCTTTCAAGGCTATTTTCATATACTAGGAGGAACTATCGCAGATAGCAACAACCATAATAAAAGAGAGAATTTGCTAATTAATTCATTAATAGAAAGAATAAAAGATAACAACATTGATGAGGTAATTTTAGCTACCAGTGCTACAATTGAAGGGCAAACTACAGCATTTTATATTCAGGACAGTCTGAGAAATACTAAAGTAAAAGTTTCAAAATTGGCTCAAGGTTTACCAGTTGGTGGAGAAATAGAAAATTCAGATGATGGTACACTTATCTCTGCCTTCAAAGATCGAAAACATCTAGACAATATTTAGATTAACTTTTTTTAATTAACCTATTTAAATGTAACAAAGGTTCTGTATAACCTGATGGTTGAGATCTACCATGAAATATTAACTCACACGCTGCTTTAAAAGAAATTGACTTATCATAATTTGGCGACATATCCTGATATTCTGGATCTCCTTTATTTTGTTCGTCGACAATCTTTGCCATTTTTTTTAGTACTTCTAACACCTGTCTGTTCGAGCAAATACCATGATGTAACCAGTTAGCTATATGTTGCGAGGATATTCTAAGTGTTGCTCTATCTTCCATTAAACCAACATTATTTATATCTGGTACTTTAGAGCATCCTATGCCTTGATCTACCCATCTAACAACATACCCTAATATTGTTTGAGCTGAATTACATAATTCAGTATTTATTTCTTCTTTGCTCCAATTAGGTCTGTCTGCTATTGGAATAGTTAGTAAGTTATCAATATGATTTATTTTATTAATATTTAATTTTTTGTGCTTTTCAAAAATGTTTAACTTATGATAATGCATTGCATGTAATGAAGCTGCTGTAGGAGAAGGCACCCATGCGCAGTTTGCACCAGCTTCAAGATGTGATATTTTTTGATCTATCATATCTTTCATCTTATCTGGCATAGCCCACATACCTTTACCTATTTGTGCAACACCTGAAAATCCACATTTTAAACCAACATCAACGTTGTTATCTTCATAAGCAGCTATCCATTTTGATTTTTTCATGTCACCTTTTTTTATCATTGGACCTGCTTCCATTGACGTATGCATTTCATCCCCAGTTCTGTCTAAAAAACCTGTGTTTATGAAAAATACTCTACTCTTTAAAGTTCTTATACATTCTTTTAAATTTATAGATGTTCTTCTTTCCTCATCCATAATTCCACATTTAATTGTGTTTTTTTCAAGTTTCAAAACTTCTTCCACTCTTGTGAATATTTTATCTGTAAAAGCAGTCTCCTCTGGTCCATGCATTTTTGGTTTTACAATATATATAGAACCTGTTCTTGAATTACCTTTTCTTTTTAAATCATGAATTGCTGCAGCAGTTGTAATAAATGCATCCATGATACCCTCTGGAACTTCAGAACCGTCTTCTAAAATAATTGCTGAATTGGTCATTAGATGACCAACATTCCTTATTAAAAGTAAGCTTCTACCATGCAACTTTTCTTTTTTATTTTTTTTTGAAATATAACTTCTATCTGGATTGAGTTTTCTTTCTAAAGTTTTCCCGTCTTTTTCGAAGACTGATTTTAGAGTTCCTTTCATCAAACCTAGCCAATTTCTGTAACATAAAATTTTATCTTCTGAGTCTACTGCTGCAACACTATCTTCGTTGTCACATATGGTTGATATTGCAGACTCTATAATTATATCACTTATTCCAGCAGCATCTTGAACAGCGCTAAAAGCTTTAGGGTTAATTATTATTTCAATTTTTAAATTATTGTTTTCTAAAATTATGGTTGTAGGATTATCAGGTTCTCCTCTGTATCCAATAAATTTATTTTTATCTGTTAGCTCAAACTCTTTATTATCTTTTAATATTTTTAAGTTACCTTCCACTATTTTAAATCCACTTATATCTTTCCAATGAATTTTATTTATAGAGAAGTGATCATTTAGAAAATTACGTGCATATTTAATTACCTCCT
>CACKFP010000045.1 GCA_902599485.1 uncultured Pelagibacteraceae bacterium
TTTTAATTGCTTTAGCAATTGTAATTTTAAGATTTAGAAATTCTTCTCTAATTGGACTAAATAAAAAAAAATAGGTTTATCCTAAATCCTCACAAAACTTTTTAATTCTAGACATTGCTATTTTAAGTTTTGCCATTGAAGTTGCATATGAAATTCTAAAATATCCATCTAAACCAAATGCTGAACCCTGAACAGCGGCAACATTTTGTTTTTCTAAAAGCTTTTGGACAAAATCAGTATCTTTTTTAAGTTTAGTTCTTTTATTTAAAAGTTTTTTACAATTCGGAAATACGTAAAATGCACCATTAGGTTTCAAGCAGCTAATACCATCAATATTATTTAAACTTTTTACAACAAAATCTCTTCTTTCTTTAAATGATTTTGCTCTTTTCTTAATAAAGTCTTGTTTTCCATTTAAAGCTTCAACGGCTGCTGCTTGACTAATTGATGATGGATTCGAAGTAGACTGAGACTGAATTTTTCTAATTGCAGAAATTATTTCTTTTGGTCCAGCCGCATAACCAATCCTCCAACCAGTCATTGCATAAGATTTACTCACTCCATTCATTGTTAATGTTCGAGATTTTAATTTTGAAATTTGAGCAATAGTGAAAAATTTAAAATTATCATATTTAACATGCTCATAAATATCATCGCTCAAAATGTGAACTTTTTTGTTTTTTATTAAAACCTTTGCTAATTTTTGAATTTCTGATTTGCTGTATCCAGATCCAGTTGGATTAGATGGTGAGTTAAGGATTATCCACTTCGTTCTTTTTGTAATTGCAGCTTTTAATTTTGCAGGTGTAATTTTAAATCCATCTTTTTCACCACATTTTACTATTTTTGGTTTTCCTCCTGCTAAGAGAACCATATCCGGATATGAAACCCAGAATGGAGCAGGAATAATAACTTCATCTCCTTTATTTAAAGTTGCCATAAAAGTGTTATAGAGAACTTGTTTCCCTCCAGTTCCAACTGTGATTTCATCTAGTTTATAATTTAGTTTATTTTCTCTTTTAAATTTTTTTAAAATTGCTTTTTTTAATGTTGGAGTTCCATCAACTGCTGTATACTTTGTATCTCCGTCTCTTATTGCTTTAATAGCTGCATTTTTAACATTGATAGGAGTATCAAAATCTGGTTCCCCTGCCCCAAGTCCAACTACATCTTTTCCTGCAGCTCTTAATTCTCTTGCCTTTTGAGTAACTGCAATAGTTGGGGATGGTTTAATTCTTTTTAAATTATTAGATATTATGCTCATTGAATTATGAAATTATTCAATTACGTTGTTTAATATATGGAGAATACATATCAAGACCTAATTACAGACATTCAGAGTAAAAACCCAAAAATCGGTGGAAAACTCGAAGGTGGAAAAAAATTCAAAATAAAGTCAGATTTTACACCGGCTGGTGACCAGCCAGATGCAATTAAAAGGCTTGTTCAAGGAGCTAAAAAAAATGAGTTTAATCAAGTATTATTAGGAGTAACTGGATCTGGAAAAACTTTTACAATGGCAAAAGTTATAGAAGCTACGAATAGACCAGCATTAATATTGGCACCAAATAAAACTTTGGCAGCTCAACTTTACGGTGAGATGAAAACTTTTTTTCCAGATAATGCTGTTGAGTATTTTGTATCTTACTATGATTATTACACTCCAGAAGCTTACGTGCCAAGATCAGATACGTACATAGAGAAAGAGGCATCTATAAACGAGCAGATTGATAGAATGAGACACTCGGCAACAAGATCCCTTCTTGAAAGAGACGATGTTTTAATTGTTGCAAGTGTTTCCTGTATTTATGGTTTGGGATCAGTTGAAGCTTACAGCAAAATGACTTTAACTCTTCAGAAAAACTACGAATATAATAGAGAACAAATAATAAAATCTCTTGTTGCTCTTCAGTACAAGAGAAATGATCAAAATTTTTTTAGAGGAACATTTAGGGCAAGGGGAGAATATTTAGATATATTTCCATCTCATCTAGAGGATAGAGCATGGAGATTAAGTTTATTTGGTGATAAACTTGAGAAGATTGAGGAATTTGATCCTTTGACAGGAGATCAGGTTAGAGATCTTAGTCTAGTAAAAGTTTATGCTAATTCTCATTACATCACTCCCAAACCAACTGTAGAACAAGCAATTATAAAAATTAGAAAAGAATTAGAGGAGACTTTAAAAAAACACAAAGCAGAAAACAAATTATTAGAGGCGCAACGATTAGAGGAGAGAACTAAATTTGATTTAGAAATGATTGAGGCAACTGGATCTTGTGCGGGAATTGAAAATTATTCAAGATTTTTATCTGGGAGAAAGCCAGGAGAGCCACCACCTACTCTTTTTGAATATTTTCCTGATAACACATTAGTTTTTGTAGATGAATCTCATGTTACAGTTCCCCAACTTAATGGGATGTTTAAGGGAGATAGATCTCGAAAAAGCACTTTGGCTGAGTATGGTTTTAGATTGCCTTCTTGTATGGATAATAGACCTTTAAAATTTGAAGAGTGGGATTTGATGAGAACACAAACTGTATTTGTTTCAGCAACTCCTGGCCCGTGGGAATTGGAACAGACTAA
>CACKFP010000046.1 GCA_902599485.1 uncultured Pelagibacteraceae bacterium
TTTATTTCCCTGATGACTGAATCTTTATCAATTTCTAACTCCTTAATGTTTTTTTCTAAAATTTTCAAAGAGGGTTTGTAATTTTCAAAAAAAAAAACTTTTTTTACTCCTCTAGACAAACATTCAATGCCAAACGAACCAGAACCGGAAAATAAATCCAAAACTACGTCATTTTTGAATTTAATTTTTTCATTCTTAGAATGCTCTAAAATATTAAATATCGACTCTCTAACCATATCCTTTAAAGGTCTTGTTGTTTTATCTGTAGGATTATGAATTAATTTTCCTCTTAGTTTTCCACCAATTACTCTCATTTATCTATGACTTTATGGCCTATATCTGATCTATAAAAACCATCTTCCCAATTCAATTTATTAATCTGATTGATGATTTCTTTTCTACTTGATAAATAACTATCTGAGATATTAACAAAATTTATTACCCTACCTCCAACTGCTACAATTTTGTTTCCAGAACTTTTTGTTCCAGCATGAAAAATAAAATTATCTTTAGTTGATTTGAATTCTTTTAAATTTTTAATTTCAACATTCTTATTATATTTTTCAGGATATCCTTTTGAGCATAAAGCAATGCACATACTTTTTTTATTTTTCCATTTTATTTCGTGGGTCTTTAATTTTGAATTACAACAAGAATTTATTATGTCCAATAAATCACTGTCAACCAACGGTAATATAGTTTGGCATTCAGGATCACCCATCCTGACATTATATTCAATTAGGTATGGTTCATTACTTTTTATCATTAAGCCGGCATATAAAAAACCAACGTACTTCTCATTCATTTCACTTATAGCTTTTAAAGTTGGCTCAATTATTTTGTTTAAAATTTTATTCTCTAAATCATCATTAATTAAGCTTGAAGGTGAATAAGCTCCCATACCTCCTGTATTTTTTCCAGTATCACCCTCACCAACTCTTTTATGGTCTTGAGCTGTATTAAAAGTTTTATAACTAATTCCATCTGAAATAATAAAAAAACTCATCTCATCACCTTCTAGGAATTCTTCGATTAATACTTGATCTGATTTCCCAAATTTACCGTCAAATATTTCGTTAACAGCAGTTTTAGCCTCATCAAAATTTTGACAAATATAAACACCTTTACCTGCAGCAAGAACATCTGCTTTTACAACAAGAGGAAAATTAGATGAAGATAAAAATATAAATGAGTCTTCTTTGGATTTACAAATTTTAAATTTAGCAGTTGGTATGTTAAATTTCTCACAAATTTGTTTTGTAAATATTTTTGAGCCTTCTAATTGAGCTACTTTTTTTCTAGGACCAAAAACTTTAATATTATTTGACTCTAGGAAATCTACTAATCCTTCGACTAATGGTTTTTCTGGACCAACAATCACCAATTCGATTTGTTCTTTCTTAATAAAATTATACAAATCTTGAAAATTTTCCAAATTTAAATCAATATTTACAGATATTTCTTCGGTACCAGCATTACCTGGTATTGAATATATTTTTGTTATTTTTTTTGAATTACTTAAGTGATGAACTAGAGCATGTTCTCGTCCTCCACTTCCAATAATTGCAATTTTCATTTAGTAAATATATATCTTAAATATGTTAAATAAGTTAGCTAAATTAAAATACTTAGCAAATAATTTTGAGATCATTGAAGAAGGTGATCATGTGATTTGTGCTGTCTCACAAAAAAAAATACCACTTGAAAACTTAGCTTACTGGAACGTTGAGGAACAGGAAGCCTATTTTTCGTATGTTGAGGCCTCAATGAAAAGAGATTTATTAGATAAAAACTGATTAAGTTTTCCACCTATCGTGAGTCCAGATCCACTGGTCTACATTTTTTAAAATCATTTTTTCAAGTATCTTATTTAGATGTTCAGTGATTTCTTTGATTGATTTATTGTCCCTAATTTTAATCGGTTCTGAAACAAACATTTTAAAATAATTATTTTTTCTTCTCTCTATATAAATAGGCACTAGATCACATTTATATTTTTTAATTAATTGTGCGGGTATGGTCGTAGTACTAGCTGGTTTACCAAAAAAATTAATTTTTATTCCTTCCCTTACCCTTTGGTCTATCATTAAAGCTACTGAGTTACCTTTTTTTATATTTTCAATAATCTGTCTTGTGCCTGATCTTCCTTTTTTAATTTGATTTTTGCATATAAAATTTTCTCTAATTTCTTCCATGGTTTTGTTAAGGAATACGTTATTTAGCGGTCTATAAATAGCGCACAAATTTATACCAGCCTTTTCTATTTGGAGCGCCATTAATTCAAAATTATTGAAATGACCAGATATAAATACAGCTCGTCTTTTTTCTCTCTTAATTTTGTTTAGGTTTTCAAGCCCGTCTATTTCAATAAATTTATTTAAATTGTTATTTCTAAATGCTTTAAGAAAAGGATATTCAGCAAGTATTCTTCCATAATTTCCATATATTTTGCTGATAATTTTATTGTAATTTTTTCTGTCTACAATGCCAGATTGTTCCAAATTATTTTCAATTAACTTTTTTGATCTAAATATTGGACCAAACAAGCGCCCAATGAAATCTCCTAAATTAGATCCATTTT
>CACKFP010000047.1 GCA_902599485.1 uncultured Pelagibacteraceae bacterium
TCTAAATATGATTTAAGTTCATTTGAGTCATTATTTTTAGCAGGTGAGAGAGCAGATCCAGATACAATTAAATGGGCTGAAAATTTACTTAAGGTTCCTGTAATTGATCATTGGTGGCAAACTGAAACAAGTTGGGCGATAAGTTCAAATTGTACCGGAATTGAAATGCAAGAAACAAAGTATGGATCTGCTTGTAAAGCAGTTCCAGGTTATGATGTAAAAATTATTAAACCAGATCAAACAATAGCAAAACCAAATGAAATGGGAGATATTGTAGTTAAACTTCCACTTCCTCCAGGAACATTCCCAACTTTGTGGAATGCAGATGAAAGATATAAAGAAAATTATATGTCAAATTATAATGGCTATTATCAAACTTACGATGCAGGTCATATTGATGATGATGGATATATTTGGATTATGTCTAGAACAGATGACATAATAAATGTTGCAGGTCATAGACTTTCAACTGGTGCAATAGAGGAAGTTTTGTCTGAACATCAGTCTGTTGCTGAATGTGCAGTAATAGGAATAAAAGATCAGCTGAAAGGACAGTTACCAATTGGTTTAATTGCTCTAAAAGCAGGAGTTTCTAAGGATAATGAGACTATTTCAAAAGAGTGCGTACAAATGGTTAGAGATAAAGTTGGACCTGTTGCAGCTTTTAAAATAGCAATTGTTGTTAAAAGATTACCAAAAACTAGGTCTGGAAAAGTTCTAAGAGGAACAATTAGAAAAATTGCTGACAAAGAAGAATATAAAATGCCTGCAACAATTGATGATCCCGCCATCCTTGATGAGATCAAAGAAGACTTAATAAATAGCAATATTTTAAAATAATGCTTAAGACATATCTTTTTTTAGTAGGAGCAATTATTTGCGAAGTTTGTGGAACAATGCTTCTTCCTGTTACTCAAAACTTTACAAAAGTAACACCAACAGTATTTTTGGCTGGATTTTATTTATCTGCTTTTTATTTACTTACTTTTGTTGTTGATAAACTACCTATTGCAATTGTTTATGGAACCTGGAGTGGACTTGGTATTTTTACTATTGCAATATTGGGATATATTTTTTTTAAACAATCTTTAAGTTGGCAAGCTATATTTGGGATGTTTCTTATTGTAGTTGGAGTGACACTTGTTAATATTTATTCAAGTAAAACTATATAAATTAATCAAAAAGAATTGGTTTACCAGATGGATTTCCTAAAATTTCATCCTCTTTCATTTTAACATCCCCATTAATAATTGTATAAACTGGCGAACCTTTAAATTTATAGCCATCAAATGGGCTCCATCCGCACTTACTATGAATATTTTCGTTTTTAATTTCAATTGTTCGATTCATATCTATTATTGTAAAGTCAGCATCATAATCTTTTTTGATAAATCCTTTATTTTTGATACCAAACACAGAAACTGGGTTTTCACAAAGAAGTTTAATTAGTTGATCCAATGTAAGTTTTTTGTCATTCACATGATTTAGCATAACGGGTAACAATGTTTGTACACCAGGCATACCAGATGGTGACTGGGGGTATTCTTTTAATTTGTTTTCTTTTAAATGAGGTGCATGATCTGAACCGATAGTATCATTATAATTATTTCTAATAGCGTACCACAATCTATCATAATGAGACTTATCTCTTAAAGGTGGGTTCATTTGAGCAAAGGTTCCAAGTTTTTCATAACAATCTGGCGCGTATATTGTTAAATGCTGAGGCGTAATTTCAAAAGTTATGTTTCCTTTATTTTGAGAGAGAAAATCAACTTCTTCTTTAGTTGTAACATGCAATATGTGTGCTTTTTTATTGAGTCTTTTTGCAATCCTAACAATTCTTCTTGTAGACGACATTGCACATTCTTCATTCCTCCATACAGGGTGAGTATGAACATTACCTTTCTCAATTAATTTTTTTCTTAAATTAATTATTTCTTCATCCTCAGAATGAACCGCAACTATTTTTGAAGTATTCTGAAAAACTTTTTCAATATCTTCTTCTTTATCGACTAATAAATTTCCAGTCGAAGAACCTGCAAAAAGTTTTACACCACAACAACCATCTAAACTTTTAAGTTTTGCTAAATCAGACGAATTGTCTGGAGTTGCTCCAAAGTAAAATGCGTAGTTTGAATACATCCTATTTTTAGCAAGATTTAACTTGTTATTAAATTCTTTCAC
>CACKFP010000048.1 GCA_902599485.1 uncultured Pelagibacteraceae bacterium
ATATTATTATTCTGCACCTAAAAGTTTTAAAGAAAAACCAAAAAATTTAGAGGATTTAGATCCTAAGCTTTTAGAAACTTATAAAAAATTGGGAATACCTTTGCAAGAACAAAAAAGACTAAATGGTATTGCAGTCGATGCAGTATTTGATTCTGTATCTGTTGCTACAACTTTTAAAGATACTTTAACAGAAAAAGGAATTATTTTTTGTTCAATTTCAGAAGCAATACAAAAACATCCAGATTTAGTTAAAAAATATTTAGGTTCAGTTATTCCAATCACTGATCATTTTTTTGCAACATTAAACTCAGCTGTTTTTACTGATGGATCATTTGTTTACATCCCACCAAATGTAAAGTGCCCAATGGAATTATCAACTTATTTTAGAATTAATGCATCTGATACCGGTCAATTCGAAAGAACATTAATAATCGCTGATAAAGGAAGCTATGTAAGTTATTTAGAGGGATGTACAGCACCGATGAGAGATGAAAATCAATTGCATGCAGCAAACGTTGAACTGATTGCATTGGATGATGCAGAGATTAAATATTCTACAGTTCAAAATTGGTATCCTGGAGATAAAGATGGAAAAGGGGGAATATATAATTTTGTTACAAAAAGAGGATTGTGTAAAGGTAAAAATTCAAAAATTTCATGGACACAAGTAGAAACAGGATCTGCAATTACTTGGAAATATCCAAGTTGTATTTTAAAAGGTGATAACTCAATTGGTGAGTTTTATTCAATTGCAATCACAAACAATCATCAAAAAGCTGATACTGGGACTAAGATGATTCATTTAGGCAAAAATACAAAAAGTAAAATTATTTCAAAAGGTATTAGTGCAGGTAAATCAGATATGACCTACAGAGGTTTGGTAGATATTTCAAAAAATGCATCTAATTCAACAAATTATACCCAATGTGATTCATTATTGATGGGTAATAAATGTGGAGCACATACTGTACCTTATATTAAAAATAAAAATTCGAATTCTAATATTGCTCATGAAGCGACCACATCAAAAATTAGTGAAGATCAATTACATTATTGTCAGCAAAGAGGGTTAAATCAGGAGGAAGCTGTAGGATTGATTGTTAATGGTTTTTGCAAAGAAGTTTTACAACAATTACCGATGGAGTTTGCTGTGGAGGCTCAAAAATTAGTTGGAATAAGTTTAGAAGGAAGTGTTGGTTAAATGTTAAAGATTAACAATTTAAATGCAAAAATTAATGAGAAATCCATATTAAGTGGTTTTAATCTTGAGATAAAACCTGGTGAGGTGCATGCAATAATGGGGCCTAATGGATCGGGAAAGAGTACTTTGTCGAATATTCTATCAGGCAAAAGGGGATACGAAGTATCAGGGGAAATATTATATGAAAATAAAAATTTGTTTGATCTTGAAACTGAAGAAAGAGCACATGAAGGTATTTTTTTGGCATTCCAATATCCTTTGGAAATACCAGGAGTGAATACAAATATTTTTTTTAAAAACATCCTTAAATTCAATTAGAAAAGCTAGAGGTGAAAAAGAATTAGATGCTTTAGAGTTTTTAAAATTAGTTAAGGAAAAAGCAAAAGAACTAAAATTTGATGAAGAAAAATTAAATCGTCAATTAAACGTAGGTTTTTCTGGAGGTGAAAAGAAGAAAAACGAAATTTTACAAATGTCAATTTTAGATCCAAAATTATCTATACTGGATGAAACAGACTCTGGATTAGATATTGATGCTCTTAAAATAGTTGCAGATGGAGTTAATGCATTAAGAAAAAAAAATAATTCCTTTCTTATAATAACACACTATCAAAGACTACTTGATTATATAAAACCTGACTTTGTGCATGTTCTTATGGGTGGAAAAATTATTAAATCAGGAGGAGCTGAGTTAGCTTTAGAGTTAGAAAAAAAAGGATATGAAAATTTCAATTAAATGGAACAAAAATTAAAAACAGATTTTGATAAATTTATAAGTACTTCTAATTTCTCAAACCAAGAGATTAAATTAAAAAAACAAGCTCTTGATAATTTTTTGAAAAATGGATTTCCTAGTAGAAAATTAGAAAACTGGAAATTCTCAGATATAAACCAGATAA